>JBOGOY010000054.1:0-10762 GCA_050748185.1 Pyrinomonadaceae bacterium | reverse complement strand
GGGCGACAATTGGCCCCCTCCGCCGGCCGTTCCCGTTTTCGCGACCGCCGCCGCCCCCTACTGCTTCCAGTCTCCTCGTCCGAGAGGCTGCTGCTGCTGTTGGCCCCCTTCACCCCTCGCCTGACACCGATTGCGCTGTGAATAAAGTCGGCTTGCCGAGAGCGCGAGGCTGTAACTTGCACGGAGCGGGAAAGCGCGCACCGGCCAGCGTTTTGCCATCCGGGTTCACTAGCTGCCGCGAATGATGTCACCCGACGGGCGTTGACTTTTATCATTGGGTGCGAATATATTACGCGCTCACACAGAGGGTACCAGCGGGTCAACGCTCTTACGAATCTTTCGTCAACTCCTTTCAGTTCGATTCCGTTTTTCCGATTCAAACTGTAGCACTGGAAATCGTTTCCTGATGTGGCTTTCCCCAGTCGCCGAACGTCCGTTGTTTGGCCTTCTTGCCGGAGTGCCTCCCTCGCGGGGACCAATTCTTCACGGTACGGAGGGCTTTACAATCTCCGCCTGACCTCCCTGCTTTAACTGCCTAATCGGGGCGGCGCTCTGACGATCTGCTGCTAGAACCCTTGCCGTGGTGTGCGGTCAACGAGTCGTCGGGGCGGTCTCATCTCACAAGCATATTTGATTACGACCAAGTGAACCGAGTCGGACGTTTGACGGCCGCGCCCATTGGGGAGGGGCCGTCTCCCTGCCGACTGTTCGGGAGGTCGTCCACCCCATCAGAATCGCTTTGGACCCCCAAGGAGAATCGTTCATGAGAAAGTATTTGGTGCTGCTGCTCATTGCCGCCCTTATCTTCCCCGCGCTCGTCGTCACGAACATCACCGAGGCCGCCAACAAGGGCAAGCGCCGCCCCGCCGCCGCCCCGCCGCGCGTCTCAATCGAGAAGAAAGGTGGTAAGGCTGAAGAAGCCGCGCCGCAAACCGGCGCCAAGACGCTCGGCCGGCCTATCGCCGCGCAAGCCCTCCAGTTCGCCGTCTCGCGGCCGGTTCGCGAGATTCGGTCGGATCGTTACGACGTTTACAAATACGCACCAAATGTTTCGGTCAAAGACCGGAGGCGTGGGATGAAAAAGGCCGCGGCGCAGCGCGGCGAAGTCACGGAGACGAACCCCCAGAACCGTAAGGTGATCCGGAAAGTCGATCCCGACGCGAAGGCCGAAGCCGATGGCGCGCTGGCAAAGGTGGCCCGCGAAAAACTTAACCGCCGCGCCGCCGTCCCACAAGTTCTCTCCACCCCGAGCGCCAACTTTGAGGCCATCTCGATCTTCGACACGATTGACATCGGACAAGGCTTTCTGCCGCCCGACACGGTCGGCGACGTTGGTCCGAATCATTACGTGCAGTCCGTCAATAGCGCGTTCCGCATTTTCGACAAGAGCGGCGCTCCACTGATTCCCCTAACGTCGCTCGGCGATCTCTTCTCTTCGATTCCGGGGCCGTGCGCCGACAGCACGGACGGCGACCCGATCGTGCTCTACGATCAATTGGCCGACCGCTGGATGATCAGCCAGTTCTGCGTGAGCGTTAACGGCCTCGGCATTCCGGGTCACCAACTCATCGCCCTCTCCCAGACGGGTGATCCGACCGGGTCGTACTTCCTCTACGATTTCCTGATGCCGAACGATAAGTTTAACGACTATCCTCACTTCGGCGTCTGGCCCGACGGCTATTACATGACCGACAACCAGTTCACCGCGGGCGGCGTGGCCCCATTCCTCGGGGCGGGCATCTTCGCCTTCGATCGCGCGAAGATGCTGGCGGGCGATCCGACCGCCAGTTATGTGTACTTCGATAAGGGTGAGGGCTGCCCCGCGGCCTGCCAGTTCGGCGGCATGTTGCCAACCGATCTCGACGGCATCATTCTGCCCCCGCCGGGCGCGCCGAACCCGATCATTCAGGTTGACGACGACAGCTTCACCGGCATCCCGGACGACGCGCTGCGGATTTTCGATTTTCACGTTGACTACGCGACCCCGGCCAACTCGACCCTGATCGAGCGGATTGGCAGCCCGCTCGCCGTCGCTGATTTCGATTCGCGCGAGGTACCTTTAGGCACGCGTGACGCCATCGATCAGCCGCCCCCGGCTGGCGCGACCAGTAAGCTGGACGCCATCGGCGACCGCATCATGAACCGGCTTGCGTATCGCAACTACGGAACGCACGAATCGCTGGCCATCAACCACACCGTCAACGCGGCGGTCAACCCGGCCTATCGCGCCGGCGTCCGCTACTACGAGTTGCGAAAGAGCGGCGCAGGCAATTGGGCCGTGCAGGAACAGGCCACTATGGCCGGCGCGCCGGGCGACACCGCAAACCGTTGGATGGGCAGCGTGGCGATGGACGCGGCCGGCGGCCTCGCCGTTGGTTATAGCGTGTCGAGCCTGAGCCTCTTTCCCTCGATCCGCTACGCCGGGCGCTTAGCCTCAGATCCGTCTGGCGGGCTCTTTCAGGGCGAGCAGACGCTCATCGCGGGCGGCGGCTCGCAGACGAATACTCAATCGCGCTGGGGCGATTACAGTTCGATGAACGTGGACGTTGACGACTGCACCTTCTGGTACACGCAAGAGTACATCCAGACGAGCAACGAGAGCGGCGTCAATGCGCCGTGGCGCACGCGCGTCGGCAGTTTCACGTCTGGTGGACCCTGCTCGCCCACGCCACGCGGCGCGATTCAGGGCGCGGTGACCAACGCCGTCACCGGCAACCCGGTCGTCGGCGCAACCGTCCGCACGACCGACGGCTTCTCGCGCGCCGCGGACCTGAGCGGCTATGCGATCGACCCGATCTCGCCGGGTAGCTACGACATGGTGGCCTCGGCCATCGACTATTCCAGCGCGAGCGCGAGCGGCGTGACCGTCGCGGACAACAGCACGACCACACAGAACTTCGTGCTTACTCCGCTGGTGCGCTTGGCCGCCGCCGGCTCGGTTATTTCTGCTGAAAGCTGTACGACAAACGGTGTCATCGATCCGAACGAGACCGTGACGGTCAACTTCACGCTTTCAAATATCGGCGGCGAGGGCTCGGCCACCTCGAATCTGACCGCCACACTGCGCGACACGGGCGGCGTCTCTCCCATCACCACGTCACAGAACTACAGCGCGGTGACAGCGGGCGGCGCGCCCGTCTCGCGGCCCTTCACCTTCACCGCTAACGGATCGTGCGGCGGCGCGATCACGGCCACGCTCGATCTCACTGACGGCGCGACCAGCTACGGCTCCGTTTCGTATACTTTCCAACTCGGCGTGGATTTCATCGAAGCGTTGCCGGGAACGGGCAACCTCAGCGTGCCAATCCCGGACCCCAGCCCGCAGCCTTCGCCTAACCCGCCTCCGCCTACTCTTAACCCGATCGAAATCCCGTTCACCGTCACTGACGCGCTGACCATCAGCGACATTAATGTCCGCGTCCGCCTGAACCACACCTTCGACGGCGATCTGGAGATGAGACTTGTTCACCCAGACGGCACGGTCGTGTTGCTCTCAGATAACCGGGGCGGCGCGGGCCAGAATTTCGGCACTGGTCCAAATGACTGCGGGGGCACCCCGACCGTGTTCGACGATGAGGCGGCGACCGCGATCACGGCCGGGGCCGCACCCTTCGCCGGGAGCTTCCGGCCTGAAGCGTCGCTGAGCGCTCTCGACGGCAAGCCGACCAACGGCACATGGAGATTACGCATTGTTGATACGGCCTTGGAAGACGTCGGCACGGTCGGGTGCGTATCGCTCGAAATAAACCGGCGCTTCGTGTGCGCGTGCGCCATCGCCGCGGCGGCCCCGCCCGCGATTATTGCCGCGGAGAGCATCAGCCCCGCCAACAATGCGCCCGACCCGGACGAGACCGTGACCGTCAACTTCCCGCTCCAGAACATCGGCGGCGCTGACACCACCAACCTTGTGGCGACGTTGCTGCCGACGGGCGGCGTCGTCCCTGTCACCACTTCGCAGAACTACGGAGTCGTCACGACGAACGGCCCGGCGGTCTCGCGCCCGTTCACCTTCGTGGCGCAGGGCGCGTGCGGTTCGATGATCACGCCGACGCTGATGCTGATGGACGGGACCACCCCGTTCGGCACCGTCTCGTTCACATTGCGGCTCGGCACGCTGGGCGCGGGCACGGCGATGACGTTCTCCAATACAGTGCCGATCACCGTGGGGACCACCGGCTCCAATCTGGCCGCGAATCCGTACCCTTCGGCGATCAACGTTTCGGGCATCCCCGGGCCGATCAGTAAGGTCACGGTCAGCTTGAACAACATCACGCACACCTTCCCGGAAGACTACGACATCGTCCTCGTCGGCCCGGGCGGACAGAAATTCATGATCATGTCTGATGTCGGCGGCGGCACTGACGTAACCGGCCTGAATCTCACGCTGGAAGACGCGGCCGCGGCCAACCTGCCTGTCGGCGAGACACCCGGTCTCGTCTCCGGTACGTTCAAGCCGACGAACATCGATGTCGAGACGATCGCGTTCCCGGCGGGTGGCCCGGCCTTCCCGTATGAGAATCCGGCCACCGCGGGCACGGCGACTTTCGCCTCGGTCTTTAGTGGGACCGAGGCGAACGGCGCTTGGAACCTGTTCGTCCGCGACCAATTCGGCGGCGACGGCGGCACGTTCGCCGGCGGTTGGACGCTGAATATCACGTCTCTAAGCGTCATCTGCAACACGCAGGCCTGCACTCTCACTTGCCCGTCCGACATCACGGTGACGGCAGCGCAGGGGCAGACCGGCGCGGTCGTCAACTACCCCGCTCCGAGCTTGGCGGGCAGTTGCGGCACGGTCTCCAGTTCGCCGGCCTCCGGTTCGGTTTTCCCCGTCGGGACGACGACTGTGACTTCGACTTCGAGTTCCGGTGAGAGTTGCGCGTTCGACGTGACCGTGCAGTCGCCGCAGAACACGGCCCTCGTCATCAGCGAGTTCCGCTTCCACGGGCCGAACTTCGGCTCGGGGATCGACGGCGCAAACGACGAGTACATCGAGTTGTACAACAACTCGGACAGCGACATCACCGTCAACACGACCGACGGCTCGACGGGCTGGATGGTCGCGGCGCTCGACGCCGCTGGCACGTCGATTCTGCCGCTCGCCGAGCTTCCGAACGGCACGGTCATCCCGGCCCGCAGCAACTACCTCGTAGTCAACGAGCCGGGCGGCGTGATCGGCAACAGCCGGGTCGATCCGAAGGGCAGCAAGTGGATCGGTACGAAGGGCGGCAAGCGGATCGAGCCGAAGGGCGTCGTGCCTGACGGTGAGTACACGCTCGACAATTACGCACTCGGCGATGCCGCCTACGACATCGACATCGCCGACAACGCCGGCGTGGCGATCTTCAGCACCGCCGATTCGGCCAACTTCAATCTGACCACGCGCCTCGATGCGGCCGGCTTCAATGCTCTGGCAGGCGCGACGGCCGACATGTTCCGCGAGGGTGCGGGGATGACCTCGCCGGGCGCGAACGACGGGCAGTACGCCTTCGTCCGTAAACTCAACTCGGGCCGTCCGGTCGACACCGGCGACAACGTGGCGGACTTCATCTTCGTCTCGACTAACGGGGCGGCTTACGGCGGCGTGGCTTCCCAACTCGGCGCGCCGGGTCCGAAGAACTCGACGAGCCACCTCCAACGCAACGCCACCATCAAGGCCTCGCTCATCGAGCCGACTGTAGCCTCTTCGGCTTCGCCGAACCGGGTCCGCGTCGGCTCGGGTAATTCGGGCACGCTCGACATCCGCCGCCGCTTCCGCAACAGCACCGGCGAGTTGGTCACGGCGCTGCGGTTCCGCGTCGTGGACATCACGACCGACGGCACCCCAAACCCCGGCCCCGGCCAGCAGGCAATCCTCCGGCTGACCGACTCGGCCGACATCACAGGGCTGGTCACCAGTCTCGGAACGCTGACGGTGCGCGGCACGGTCCTCAGCACGACGCCGGCCCAGCCGATCGGTGGCGGCGCGAACAGCTCGGCCGACGTTGACTTGCCGACCCCGCTCGGGATCGGGCAGACCATCGACGTCCACTTCCTGCTGAACGTGCAACAGATCGGTCGTTTCCGCTTCCTCATCAACGTCGAAGCGGTGACGGGGCAAATCTAGTCGCTCCTCAACCGAGCCCAACACCCGCGCGGCGGCGACGGGAAACCTGAACCGCCGCGCGCTTAAAGAGAAAAGGAAGGATCGATTCGATCCTTCCTTTTCTTTTGCGTAACCTCTTTGTGGCTTGAGGGCTTCGTCAACGCGCGCGTTTAGCGCGAGGGCTTGACGTGGTTTCGCGGCGGGGCGCGATCTGGACCAATACTTTGATAGGCGCGGCGGTGTCTGACTTCTGCTTTGCCCCACCCGCGTCACAGGCTCCGCAGTCGCTCAGGGCCAACTGTTGTTGCCCGCGCCGCGCCGCGAACGAGCGTACCCGCGCCCAGCCGCGCCGCCCGACGTAGAGGGCCGCGCCGATGACGATTAGTATGACGGCGATGTTCTGCCAGTTCATCTCTGTTCGCGCTCCTCAGCTAAAGCCCAACAGCCGCCCGCCTTGATAAGTAACGAACGAGGCGGCGTAGGCCAGCGCCAGCATGTAAATCACCATGAAGAGCGGCCAGCGCCACGAGTTGGTCTCGCGCCGCACGATCGCCACGGTGGACGCGCACTGACACGCGAGCACGAAAAAAACCATCATCGAGACGGCGACGAGCGGCGTCCATGCGGGCGAGCCGTCGGCCCGGCGCGCGTTGCGGACGGCTTCAATCAGCGAGTCGGAATTTTCATCCGCGTCCGCGCCGACGTTATAGACGATGCTCATCGTCGAAACCAGCGTCTCGCGCGCCGCGAAAGAGGAGATGAGGCCGATGCCCATCTTCCAGTCGAAGCCGAGCGGCGCGATCAACGGCTCGATCAGACGACCGGCGCGGCCCGCATAGCTCTGGCTGATCTGCTGTGCGCCGCGATCTTCGGTTTCCGTGGCCGAGGCGGCCACAGGCCGCGCGGTTCCGGCATCAGCCGGCGTCGTCTGTTCGGCGCGCGGAAAGGCGACGAGCGCCCACAGCAATATCGAGATGGCGAGGATCACCGTGCCGGCGCGGCGGACGAACGCCCACGCGCGCGCGCGCATCGTCTGCGCCACGTTGAACAGGTTCGGCAGGCGGTAGGGCGGCAACTCCAGCACGAGCGGCGGCGGCGGCGACTTCAGGATCGTGTGCTTCAGAATCCACGCGACTACGACCGCGACCACGACGCCGAGCAAATACATCGCCATGATGACGATGACGCCCACGGGCAGCACGCCCAAGATTTTTTGGCCCGTGAAGAACGCCGCGATCATCAGCGTGTACACCGGCAGACGCGCCGAGCAACTCATGAAGGGCGCGATCATGATCGTCGCCAGACGGTCTTTCGGATTCTCGATCGTGCGCGTCGCCATGATCCCGGGAATCGCGCAGGCGAACGAACTGAGCAGTGGCATGAAAGCCTTGCCGTGCAGCCCCACGCCGCGCATCAGCCGGTCCATCAGGAAAGCCGCGCGCGCCATGTAGCCGCTGTCTTCGAGCAGCGAGATGAAGAAGAATAGCAACAGAATCTGCGGCAGGAAAATCAACACGCCGCCCACGCCTGCGATCACGCCGTCCACCAAGAGATCGGTCAGCAGCCCCGGCGGCATCTGCTCACGAACCACTCCGCCCAGCCTGCCAAAGCCCCCGTCGATGAGATCCATCGGCAACTGCGCCCAAGAGAAGATCGACCAGAAGATGAGCACCATCAAGAGCAGCAGGATCGGAGGGCCGAATAATTTATGCGTCAGCGCGCGATCGAGCCGCTCGGTCGCGTTGGGCCTCGCCACGCGGGTTGCGCTTCCACCGCATCCGCCACCTCGCTGCCGCAACACGTCTTGCGATACGCCCTCAATCCAGTCGTAACGTGCGCGCAGCGGCTCTTGCCACCAATGGGGATCGCGCTCGGCGAGGCGTGCGCGCACACCTTCGACAGCCGCGCGCCGCCCCGCGTCCAGCAGTGGCGTCTCTTCGGCGTAGAGATCGAGCAGCGCTTCGTGGCGCGCACCGCCATTCAGCGGCGCTGTCGCCATCGCGCCGTTGCCGGACAGGACCAGCGGCCCGAGTTCCAGTTCAGTCTCCTCTGAAAGACGCCAGCCCGCGCCGGGGCCGTGGGCCGTCGAGGCCGCTTCGGCTACCGCACGGGACAAATCATCCAGCCCGCGCCGCTGCTTCGCCACGACGGGAACCACCGGCACTCTGAGCGCGGCGGACAAGCGGGCCGCATCCACTTCCAGCCCGCGCCGCTCGGCCGCGTCCACCATCGTCAGCGCCAAGACCAGCGGCAGGCCGGTCTCCAATAGTTGCGTGACGAGGTACAAGTTGCGCTCAAGATTAGTGGCGTCCACGACCGCGAGGATCACGTCAGGCGCGGGGACACCTGCGACACGGCCGGTCAGCACGTCGCGCGCGATCTGCTCGTCGAGCGAAGCGGCGTCGAGGCTGTAGAGGCCCGGCAAGTCGATGAGTCGTGCGGGCAGTCCGTGGGCCAGACTCCAGAACCCTTCTTTGCGCTCGACCGTGACGCCGGGGTAGTTAGCCACTTTTTGCCGCAGCCCGGTCAGCGAGTTGAAAAGGCTCGTCTTGCCCGCGTTCGGGTTGCCCGCGAGCGCGATCGTCAATTGGCGTGTGGTGGCGGCGCCGGATGCAACCTGAGAAGAGGACACAGACATAAGGAAGTTAATGGCGTTTCGAGGGTGGCCGGCGGCGACGGCGGCGCGACTGCTCGGCGTTTGCGCGGAATTAATCTCGCTCGGGCGCGGCATCTTGAAGGGCGACGACTCGAATTGTCCGGGCTTCGGTGCGCCGCAGCGCGAGGTGATAACCGCGCACGCGAACCTCCAGCGGGTCGCCAAGCGGAGCGGCTTTGACGACTGACACCGGCGCGCCCGGCACGACACCCATTTCCATCAACCGCCGCGCGACGCCGCTGCCCCCCGTGCCCTCGACGGCCGTCACGCGCGCTGTCAGACCCGCGGGCAGTAGATCCAGTGTCGTCACCGTCGCTTGATTGGAAGAATGCTGTTTCATCAAATACAAAGTTCCGCCGATGGATTGTCCAGAAGTTTCATTTCAAACCGAAAAGCCCTTGTCTTTCCGGCGGCAGTTTCCGGTTCGAGAAGGAAAATGAGTATAGAAGGGTTGAAATTAGATTTCAATTTCAAGAAAGAAGTCTTGGTATTTACTCTGCAAAGGCAATGGCCTTGAATTAAGGAATCTCCGATCTCAAATCTTAAATTTGAAATTGCAAAATTCATTGATTCCAAAAGATCGGTTTCCTGCTCAATCTCGTTAATTCAAGGCCAGTGCCCTTGCATGGCTCGAATAGAAACGATTCGACTGCTCCCGGCGCGCTCTGTCCGAGCTTTTGAACAACGGACGCCCCCTGCGGGGCTGAACCTCACACTGTTCATACCGCTTGTTTATGAAAGACTTTTGTGGACAAGGGAGTTACTGCCGATCCAGCGGGATGATCGCCAAATCCGCGCGCACTGGGCCGAGCGGCGTGGTCGCGGTCAGTCTGAGGGGAAGGCGGTGCCGATCGGCGCTGACCCAGAGTCGCAGCCCGAGGCGGTCTCCCTGCGGATCGTCCGTCACCAGCGAGAGTTGGATCGCCGGAATGCGCTTGCCGCCGAGTTCGATCTCGGCGCGGCTGAGGGCGGTGATAGAGAGCGTGCGCGGCCGTTTGTTGATGAAAAGCGAGACGGCGTTACGCTTTGGCGGCGTGAGATCGAAAGAGCGTAGGGCGTAGAGCACCGAGACTAAGTCGTGTGTGCCGACCGGAATCTCGATCTGCCGGTTGTCAGTCGTGACAGCCGTGCCGCGCTCTTGTTCGAAAGAGACGACGCCTTCGAGGCGGTGGCTGCCTTCCGAAATCTGCAACTGCGAGCGGAAGGGCAAAAGCGACTTGGCGTCAACGTAGGTATCGATCTTGTCGCGCACCGGGAAGAGGCGTTGCGCCGCGCCGGTGGTGTACATGTTGGCCGAGAGCAGGAGGCCGTCGCGGTTAAAGTAGTTGGCGCGCGATCGCACCTGAAAAACGGCCTTGCCGACGGGCTGGGTGGAAGCGCCGAGGAAGAAGTTGAAGACCAACTCTTCGCCGACGCTGAAGGGCAGGGCCGCGAGCGGCAAGGCAGCAAAAGAATTTCTCGCTGCGACGGGTGCTGGTCGCGGCGTCGGGTTCTGGGCGATCTGAGGCGACGGCATCTCCGCCGCCGGTTGCACCTCGACGAATTCGGAACTGGCGAGCACGGCGCGCACTTCGCCCGCACTGTGCCTCGCGGTAATCATCACGGGCACGTGGCGCTCGTCTTCGCTGAAATAAACGCGGATGCGATAGTCGTCAACCTGCTCATCGTTGCGGATGCTGAGTTCGGTCGCCAGCGTGTCGAAAGAGCCGGCAGGGGTCTTGACGGTCTCGCGCCCTCTGACGCGCAACCTCGCATCGTAGCGCGTGCCCTGATGCTCCGCCGTGAAATCAAACTCAGCGCCGGGCGCAAGCGGCAGAGCGCGCAGCCTGAACAGGGCCGACAGCAGATCGAGTGTTGACGGCGCGCCTTCGATCGTAGCCATCGGCTCGCCCTGATCCGTCCCGATGCCGGTCGGGTTCTCGGCGTCGCGGAAGGCTTCGCCGGGCAGAGGCTTTTCCCGCTTCACGAGTTGCGTGCGGAAGGGGATGCCCGTCCGCGAATCGACGTCGGCAACGTAGTCGTTG
>JBOGOY010000053.1:0-10792 GCA_050748185.1 Pyrinomonadaceae bacterium | reverse complement strand
CCTCTGCTGGATTTACGACAACAACAAGATCACGATCGAGGGCAACACCTCTTGGGCGTTCTCGGAAGACGTGGCGACGCGGTTCATCAGTTACGGCTGGAACGTGACGCGCGTCGGCGACGCCAACGATCTCGACATGCTGCGCCGCGCCTTCGCGGTCGCGCGCAAGGAGAAGGACCGGCCGACGCTGATCATCGTGGATAGCCACATCGCGTGGGGCGCGCCGAACAAGCAGGACACGCACGCCGCCCACGGCGAGCCGCTCGGCGAGGAAGAAATTCGCCTCACCAAGCGCAACTACGGTTGGCCCGAAGATGCCAAGTTCCTTGTGCCCGACGAAGTCCGCGAGCACTTTAGCAACGGCATCGGCCAGCGCGGCAAGGAGGCCCGCGATCAATGGTTCGCGAAGCTCGAAGAGTACGGCAAGGCGCACGCCGATCTGGCCGATCAACTCGTCCGGATGCAAAAGCGCGAGTTGCCCGAAGGGTGGGACCAAGACGTCCCGACTTTCCCGGCGGACCCGAAGGGCATGGCCGGCCGCGACGCCTCGGCTAAGGTGTTAAACGCGCTCGCCAAGAACATCCCGTGGTTCATCGGCGGCTCGGCCGACCTCGCGCCCTCGACCAAGACGCGCCTGACGTTCGACGGCGCGGGCGATTTTACGGCCGATAACAATCCGGAGAAAGGGCGCTGGTACGGCGGGCGCAACTTCCACTTCGGCATCCGCGAACACGAAATGTCGGCCATCCTCAACGGTCTCTCCCTCTCGAAGATTCGCCCCTACGGCTCGGGCTTCATGATCTTCTCCGACTATTCGCGCCCGGCGATTCGCTTAAGCGCGATCATGGAGATTCCGACCATCCACATCTTCACGCACGACTCGATCGGCGTCGGCGAAGACGGCCCGACGCACCAGCCGATCGAGCAACTCGCCTCTTTGCGCGCGATCCCCGGCCTCATCGTGATGCGGCCCGGCGACGCCAACGAGATCGCCGAGGCGTGGCGCATCGTGATGAAACTGAAGCACGAGCCGGTCTGCATGATCATGAGCCGGCAGGCGATGCCGACGCTCGACCGCGAGAAATACGCAAGCGTCGAAGGCGTCGCCCGCGGCGCATATGTCCTCGCCGACAACTCCGGCCCCGGAGGCCAGCCTGAAGTGATTCTGATGGGCACCGGGACGGAAGTCGGCTTGTGCGTCGAAGCCTATGAACAACTCGTCGCCGAAGGCGTCAAGGCGCGCGTCGTCTCGATGCCCTCTTGGGAGTTGTTCGAGCATCAGGACGCGGCGTATCAGGAACAGGTCATCCCGTCGGATGTGCGCGCCCGTGTCGCCGTCGAGCAGGCGGGACGCTTCGGCTGGCAACGCTACACCACCAACAACGATCAGGTCATCGGCATGAAGACCTTCGGGGCCAGCGCGCCGCTGAAGGAGTTGACCAAGAAGTTCGGCTTCACCGTCGAGAACGTCGTCGAGACCGCCAAACGCGAAATCGAGAAAAACAGAGGCTAGCGGTCAGAGGTCAGAGGTCAGTAAGAGTAAGTTGTCTTTTACTGACCTCTGACCTCTAGCCTCTGACCTCTCCTTGCTGAGGAGTGAAAGAATCATGAGTAATCCCCTTGTCGAAATTATGAAGCTCGGCCAGTCGATCTGGTACGACAACATCCGCCGCCTGATGCTCGTCAGCGGCGATCTGGCGAAGAAGATCGAGG
Organism: Pyrinomonadaceae bacterium; assembly: GCA_050748185.1. Lineage (GTDB taxonomy): Bacteria > Acidobacteriota > Blastocatellia > Pyrinomonadales > Pyrinomonadaceae > JACCRA01. The sequence goes on along the minus strand of JBOGOY010000053.1, from coordinate 9,079 downwards.
AGGACGATCTGCGCGGCGTCACCTCGAACCCGACCATCTTCGAGAAGGCCATCACCGGCTCGACCGACTACGACGAGCAACTGCGCGAACTGGTCACCGCCGGTAAAAGCGTCAACGACATCTACGAAGACTTGGTCGTCCAAGACATCGGCACGGCCGCCGACATCCTCAAGCCGGTCTATGACAAGACCGACGGCATCGACGGCTACATCAGCCTCGAAGTGAGCCCGAAGCTGGCCTACGACACACAGGGGACTATCGACGAAGCGGATCGCTTGTTCAAGCGGCTCGCACGCAAGAACGTGATGATCAAAATCCCCGCCTCGCAGGAGGGGCTGCCCGCCATCGAGGAGTCGATCTACCGCGGCATCAACGTCAACGTGACGATGATCTTCTCGATCGAGAACTACGCGCAGGTGGCCGAAGCCTTCATCAAGGGCTTGGAGCGGCGCGCCGCCGAAGGCCAGAACGTCGATCACATCGCGTCGGTCGCGAGCTTCTTCGTTTCGCGCGTGGATTCGGCCATCGACACCGACCTCGAGTATAAGGCCCGCCACGCCTCTTCTCCCGAAGAGAAGGCCCGCATCGAAGCGATGCTCGGCAAGGCGGCCGTCGCCAACGCACGGCTCGCCTACCAGAAGTTCAAAGAACTCTTCCACGGCGAACGCTTCGCCGCGCTCAAGGCGCAGGGCGCGCAGGTGCAGCGCCAGTTGTGGGCCTCGACGGGGACCAAGAATCCGAAGTATTCGGACGTACTCTACATCGACAACCTGATCGGCCCCGAGACGGTCAACACCGTCCCGCCCGCGACCTACACCGCGATCCGCGATCACGGCAAAGTCGCGCTAACGCTCGAACAGGGGCTGCCCGAGGCCAAAGCCCTCGTCGCGGATCTCGCCGAGATCGGGATCGATTTGCGCGAAGTGACCGAGAAGCTCCAACGTGATGGACTCTCAGCCTTCGTCAATTCGTTCGATACGCTCGTCGAATCAATTGAAGCCAAGCGCGACGCGCTGTTGTCCGGCATCAACGAAAGGGTGACCGCCAGCTTGGGAAAGTACGGTGACGCGGTGGCGGCCGCGATCAAGGAAGCGGACAAGGGCGATGTGGTCCGGCGCATCTGGCGCAAGGACGCGGCCCTGTGGAAGCAGGAAGAGGCGCACCAGAAGATTATCAAGAACGCCCTCGGCTGGCTGACCGTGCCCGACATGATGATCGGCGTCGAGGACGATCTGGTCCAGTTCGCCGATCGCATCCGCAACGTCCGCGAGTTCAAGCACGTGATGGTCTGCGGCATGGGCGGCTCTTCGCTGTGCCCCGAAGTCCTGCGTCAGACCTTCGGCAAACAGGAAGGCTATCCCGAACTGCTGGTGCTGGATTCGACCGACCCGGACGCTTTCTCCGACATCGCCGAGCAGATCGACATTACCAAGTGCCTCTTCATCATTTCGTCGAAGTCGGGCACGACGACCGAGCCGCTCGTCTTCTACAAGTATTGGTACGATCAGGTCGGCAAGCGTAAAGAGAATCCCGGCGAGTGCTTCGTCGCCGTCACCGATCCCGGCACGCTGATGGAGCAGATGGCGACCGATGACAAGTTCAAGCGCATCTTCCTCAACCCGGCCGACATCGGCGGGCGCTACTCGGCGCTTTCTTACTTCGGCATGGTCCCGGCGGCGCTGATGGGGCTCGACGTGAAGAAGTTGCTCGACCGCGCCGAGCGCATCGTTCACTCGTGCGCGTCGGTGGTCCCGGCGGCCGACAACCCCGGCGCGAAACTCGGCGCGATCATGGGCGAGTGCGCCAAGGCGGGCCGCGACAAGTTGACCATTAGTTGCGATCCGAAGATCGCCTCGTTCGGCCTGTGGGTCGAACAGTTACTGGCCGAGAGCACCGGCAAGGACGGCACCGGCATCGTGCCGGTCGCGGGCGAGACGCTTGGCGCGCCGAGCCTGTACGGCGACGACCGCCTGTTCGTTCACGTCTCGGTCGGTAAGATCGACAGCGAGACCGAGGCGAAGTTGAAGGCGCTCGAAGCCGCCGGCCACCCGGTCGTCTATCGCACGCTGACGGACCTCTACGATCTCGGGGAAGAGTTCTTCCTCTGGGAGTTTGCCACCGCCTTTGCCGGATGGCGCATCGGCATCAACCCGTTCGATCAGCCGAACGTGCAGGAGTCGAAGGACGCGACGAGGGAACTGCTCGAAGCCTACGCGCGCGACGGCAAGCTGATGGAGCAGTCGGTTCTCGTCAAAGACGACAAGCTCACGATCTACGCCGACGACCAGACTCGTTCGGAGCTGGCCTCCGACTCGGCGGCCGAAGCGATCAAGGCGCACCTCGCGCGCGTCAAACCGGGCGACTACGTTGCGCTGCTCAATTACATCGAGGAGACGCCCGAGCATGAGGCCACGATTCAACACATCCGCGGACACCTGCGCGACGCGACCAAGTGCGCTACCACGACCGGTTACGGCCCGCGCTTCCTGCACTCGACCGGGCAGTTGCACAAAGGCGGCTCGGCCGATGGCGTCTTCATCCAAGTCACCGCGGCCGACGAGAAAGACCTGCCGATCCCGGAACAGCCCTACACTTTCAGTACGCTGAAGCAGGCGCAGGCGCTCGGCGATTTCCGCTCGCTCGCTTCGCGAGGCCGCCGCGCGATTCGCGTCGATCTCGGCTCGGACGTGCCGGGCGGCCTGCAACGCCTCCACGAGTTGATTCAGGGAGCCGTTCCGCGTTCGGGCGCGACGGGAGCTTGAGGAGAAACGATGAACGCGGAATGATGAATGATGAATAAAGACAAAACCGGTCGGTTTTTCATTCATCATTCCGCGTTCATCATTCATCATTTCACCTACTGAGGATAATTTCATGAGCACACCGGAACAGACCGCGAAGACCGCGAAGATCGGCATGATCGGGCTCGCAGTGATGGGCGAGAATCTCGCAATGAACATCGAACGCAACGGCTATCCGATCGCCGTCTATAACCGTGATCCGAAAAAGGTGGACGACTTCGTCGCGCGCGCCGCGGGCAAACAGGTGATCGGAACGCGCACGCCCGAAGAGTTCGTCAAGTCTCTGGAGCGCCCACGCAAGGCGATCCTGTTGGTCAAGGCGGGCGAGGCCGTGGACTGGACCATCGATCAGATCAAGCCGTACCTCGAAGAAGGCGACATCATCATTGACGGCGGCAACTCATATTTCATCGACACCGAGCGCCGCGAGAAGGCGCTCAAAGCCGAAGGGCTGAACTTCATCGGTTCCGGCGTCTCCGGCGGCGAGAAGGGCGCGCTGTGGGGACCAAGCTTGATGCCCGGCGGCGACCGCGAAGCCTATGAGCAGATCCGCCCGATCTGGGAGGCCATCGCCGCCAAGGTCGATGACGGCCCGTGCGTCACCTACATCGGGCCGGGCGGAGCGGGCCACTTCGTCAAGATGGTCCACAACGGCATCGAGTACGGCGACATGCAACTGATCGCCGAAGCCTACGACCTGATGCGGAATATCCTCGGCATGTCGGCCACTGAGATGGCCGACGTGTTCGACGAGTGGAACCGTGGCGATCTCGAATCGTTCCTGATCGAGATCACGACGAAAATCCTGCGCGTCAAAGACCCGGAGAGCGGCAAGCCCTTGGTCGATCTCGTGCTCGACAAGACCGGGCAGAAGGGGACCGGCAAATGGACCAGTGACATCGCGCTTGATCTCGGCATCGTCGTCCCGACGATGGACGCCGCCGTCGATTCGCGCAACCTCTCGACTCGCCGCGAGGAGCGCGTCGAGGCCGCCAAGCAGATCAAGGGACCGGAGCGCGGCAAGTACGAGGGCGACAAGAAAGAGATGCTTGACGCCATCCACGACGCGCTCTACGCCTCGAAGATTTGCTCCTACGCGCAGGGCATGAACCTCATTCGCGCCGGCTCGCAGAAGTGGAACTGGAATATCGATCTCGGCGAGACCTCGCGCATCTGGAAGGGCGGCTGCATCATCCGCGCGCAGTTCCTCGACAAGATCAAGCAGGCCTATCAGCGCCGCCCCGATCTGCCGAACCTTCTGCTCGATCCCGATTTCAAAGCATGGGTCGAACGAGCGCAACCGAACTGGCGCAAAGCCGTCTCGACCGCCATCCTGTCAGGCGTCCCCGTGCCCGGCATGTCGGCCTCGATCGGCTACTTCGACACCTACCGCACCGAGAACCTCGCGCTCAACCTGACACAAGCGCAACGCGACTTCTTCGGCTCGCACACCTACGAGCGCGTCGACAAGCCCGGTCAGCCCGCCGTGCATACGGAGTGGGAAGAACTGTTGGAGAAACAATAACTCAGAGGGTAGAGGGTAGAGGATAGAGGATAGTAAAAAGCAAATTCATTTTGTCTGTACTATCCTCTATCCTCTACCCTCTACCCTCTCTTCTGAGGATTCAGCAATGGCGACTATGATGGAAAACCCCTTGCGGGAGGGGATTCGTTTGGAGCGGACGGCGGAACCGTGCACGGTGGTGATCTTCGGCGCGTCGGGCGATCTGACGAAGCGGAAACTGGTTCCCGCGCTGTACCGTTTGGTGCAGGAGCGTTTGGTGCCGGCCGAGTTCGCAATCGTCGGCGTGGCGCGCAGCCCGATGTCGAACGAAGAGTTTCGGACGAAGATGAAGGCTTCGGTCGAGCAGTTTTCCGAAGTCAAGCGGGTGGACGATGACGTGTGGAACTCGTTCGCCCAAGGGCTGTATTACACGACCGTGGACATCGGCGCGGCGCCGGACTACGGCAAACTCGGCGAGTTGCTCGATCAGATTGACCGCGAGCGGGGCACGCAAGGGAATCGCGTCTTTTACCTCTCGACCTCGCCGACGCTGTATGCCGAGGCTGTCAAGCAACTCGGCGACGCCGGCCTCGCGAAACCGAAGGACAGAGGTTGGGTGCGCGTCATCATCGAGAAGCCGTTCGGCACCGATCTCGCCAGCGCGCAGGAGTTGAACCGGCACGTCCATCAGTACCTCGATGAGTCGCAGATTTACCGCATCGATCACTATCTCGGCAAAGAGACGGTGCAGAACCTCTTAGTCTTCCGCTTCGCCAACGGCATTTATGAGCCGCTGTGGAATCGGCAGTACATCGACCACGTGCAGATCACTAACGCCGAGACGGTCGGCGTCGAGGGGCGTGGCGGCTATTACGAGAAGGCGGGCGTGGTGCGCGACATGCTCCAGAACCACGTCTTCCAAGTGCTGTCGCTCGTCGCGATGGAGCCGCCCGCGAGTCTCAACTCCGAGTCGGTTCGCGACGAGAAGATTAAAGCCATGACCGCCGTGCGGCCGTTCACGCCGGAGCGCGTGCGTCAAGAATGCGTGCGCGGGCAGTACGGCGCGGGAGCGATCGCGGGTAAACCGGTGCCGGGTTATCGCGAGGAAGAGGGTGTCGCCCCCGACTCGGCCACCGAGACTTTCGCGATGCTCACGATGTACTTCGACAACTGGCGCTGGTCGGGCGTCCCGTTCTACCTCCGTTCGGGCAAGCGTCTGGCGAAGCGCGTCACTGAGATCGCGATTCAGTTCAAGGACGCCCCCCACCGCCTCTTCGGCGCGGAGATGATGGAGCAGATGACGCCGAACCAACTCATCATCCGCGTCCAGCCCGACGAAGGCATTACGATGCGCGTCGCCGCGAAGGTGCCGGGCCAAGTCACGCGCATCCGCGATGTCAACATGGACTTCCGCTATGGCGCATCGTTTGGCGTCCAACTGGCGGAAGCCTACGAGCGACTCCTACTCGACTGCATTCTTGGTGATCCTACCCTATACGCCCGCACCGACATGACCGAGCACGGCTGGGAGATCGTCATGCCCGTCCTCGAAGAATGGGCGAGAACCAAAGCCGAAGCTCCGTTTCCCAACTACGAGGCCGGCACGTGGGGGCCACAGGCCACGCATGACATGCTCGAAGCGGCGGGCCGGCGGTGGCGGCGACCTTAATGGTTTCATGTTTCAGAGGGGAACCGTCATAAACCTGAAACATAAAACCTGAAACTTGAAACCAAATCATGGAAACGAGAACACACGAAGTCGCGGCCGGATCGGTCGCCAAGGGAATCGATGTCGGCCAGCTTGAGAAGGAACTGGCGGCGATGTGGCGGCCTGCCGAGGGCGCTGGGGAACAGTCGGCCGAGTCCTCCTCCGGCGTGACGCGCGTGTGCGTGCTGAACCTCGTCGTCTATGCCGCGCACCATGAGGATCGGACGGAGATCGACGCGCTGCTCGACGAGGTGACGGAGCAGACGCCGAGCCGCGCACTGATCCTACTCGCCGACCGAGAGAGCGAGAATGCGAAACTCGAGGCTTACGTCTCGACCCGCTGCCAGATGGGCGGTAAGGGCGCGAAACAAGTCTGCGGCGAACAGATCACGATCGAGGCGGGCGGCGCGGTCATCGAGTCGGTGTCGAGCGCCATTGAGCCGCTGCTCGTGCCTGACGTGCCGGTGTTCCTGTGGTGGAAAGACATCCCGCACTACGAAGACAAGTTGTTCAACCGGCTGGTCGAGATGGCCGATCGGGTCGTCATCGACTCACTCGCTTTTGACAATCCTTACGAGGACTTCAAGCGGCTCGCCGACATCTTCCACACCCGGCCGCAGTTCATGTCCGCGAGCGATCTCAACTGGGGCCGGCTTACCTCGTGGCGGATGCTGCTCGCGAGTTTCTGGGACGTGGCCGACTACCGGCCGCACCTCGAAGCGATCGACGCCGTCGTCATCGAATACGACCCACCTGATGTCGCGCCTGAGGAGATCGCCCCGCAGGCGCTGCTGACGGCCGGCTGGCTCGCCTCGCGCCTCGGCTGGCAGAGGGAAGAGGGAGGCGGCGTGCGCCGCGAAGGGAAGTCGAGTCACGTCACTTTATCCGGACGCGGGCGCGAGATTGCCGTGGAGTTCCGCGCCCGCGATGACCGGCACGAGAGCGACGGGATGCTCGCCTCCGTCACGCTCAAATCCGCCCTCGACGGAGCCGAGTTTTACGTGGCGGTCAATCAGGAATGGACGCGGCTGGAGACCGAGGCCCGCGTCGGCGACCGCCGCGCCGTCGGACGCATCGTCACTTACGAGCAGAAGACGGATGGCCGTCGGCTCAGTCGCGAACTGAGCCTCGCGACGCGCGACCGCGTGTACGAAGCGGCGGTGACCTCGGCGGCGAGTTTCATCGAGGCGTTAGCTAGACGTTGAAATGCTTTCGTCATTAGTGATCCAACCGAACAACGAACAGGGCCAAGCAAAAAATGATACTTGCAGGAGACATCGGCGGGACGAAGACCAACGTCGCGCTGTTTGACGTGAACGATGGTGCGCTGAGCAGCCCCATCACGCCCAAGAGCTTCCCGAGCGCGAAGTACAACTCGCTCGACAAAATACTCGAGGAGTACGTCGCCGAACACCGGCCGCAAGTGACGCACGCTTGCTTCGGCATCGCCGGCCCGGTCGTCGAGGGGCGCGTCGAGACACCGAACCTCGCGTGGCAGGTGAGCGACGAGAATCTGGCCCGGACGTTGAACGTCAGAAGCGTCGGCCTGATCAACGATCTGGAAGCCACGGCCCACGGTATCGAAGTCCTCACAGAGGCGCAACTCTACGAATTGAACGCCGGCGTCTCGCGTCGCGACGGCCACCGCGGCTTGATCGCCGCCGGCACCGGCCTCGGCATGGCCGGCATTTTCTGGGACGGGCGCGAATACCACCCGCTGGCATCGGAAGGCGGCCACGCCGACTTCGCGCCGCGGACGCCGCTCGAAATCGAGTTCCTGAAGTACATGACCGGCAAGCTCGGCGGCCACGTCTCATACGAGCGCGCGCTGTCTGGGCCGGGCTTGTTCAACCTCTACGGTTTCTTGCGCGAGCAGAACTTCGCCGCCGAGCCCGCGTGGCTTGCCGAAGAGATCGCGAGCGGCGACAAGACGGCCGCGGTCTCGAAAGCCGCGCTCGCTGGCAAGTCGGAACTCGCAATGGAGGCGCTTCAGATGTTCATCGAGATTTCCGGCGCGATGGCGGGGAATCTCGCCCTCGTGCTAAAGGCGGCGGGCGGACTATTCATCGGCGGCGGCATCGCCCCGAAGCTCATCGATAAGCTGAAAGACGGTTCGTTCATGCGCGCATTCACCGACAAGGGACGCCTTTCGGGGCTGGTCGAATCGATTCCGGTTTACGTCGTCCTCGATGACAAGACGGCGCTTTACGGCGCGGCGCGCTACGCGCACAAGCGGAGCAAGGCTTAATTATGTCAGCCAGCACAGCCGACACCACCCCTCCGAACCTCCTCGTCTTTGCGGATGCCGAGGCCGTCGCCGTGGCAGCCGCGCGGCGATTCGCGGATTTGGCGCGCAAGGCGATTGATGCGCGCGGTCGCTTTGCGGTCGCGCTGGCCGGCGGCTCGACGCCGAAGCGCGTCTATCAACTGCTGGCCGACGAGGAGTACGGCGACCAGATCGAGTGGTGGCGCGTGCACGTCTTTTTCGGCGACGAGCGCACGGTCCCACCCGACCACGCCGACAGCAATTACCGCATGGCGAACGAGGCTCTGCTCTCGCGCGTCGCGATCCCGGTGGAGAACGTCCATCGCATCGACGGCGTGGGCGACGCGGTCGCCAACGCGCGGCTCTACGAAGCCGAATTGCGCGAATCTTTCGGCGGGGACGGCTGGCCCGAGTTTGATCTCGTGATGCTCGGCATGGGCGACGACGGTCACACAGCCTCGCTGTTCCCACACACGCGCGCCTTGCACGAACAATCTGCGTTGATCACGGCCAACTGGGTCGAGAAGTTCGATACGTGGCGCATCACGCTGACCGCGCCGGCGATCAATCACGCGCGCCACGTCATGTTCATTGTCACCGGCGCGGGTAAGGCCGAGCGGCTGCCGGAAGTTTTGGGCGGCGCGCGCGATGTCGAGCGCCTGCCTTCGCAACTCATTCAACCCGTCGGCGGCGCGCTCGACTGGTACGTGGACGAGGCGGCGGCGGCAAAACTTCGGAGGGATGAGGGATGAAGGATGAGGGATGAAATGGAAGGCCGCCCGGTTTACCTTTCTTCATCC
>JBOGOY010000052.1:0-10892 GCA_050748185.1 Pyrinomonadaceae bacterium | reverse complement strand
GTTTTGGGTTCAAATTGCCAGTTTTGGTTGTCGGCTTTCAAACATTTGAACTGATGAATCGCCTGCCCGCTTCTGGTGGAAACTTCCGAAACGTCAACGCATTTGTTTGAATGCAAAGCAACAATTTGAAATTGCTTGCCTGCTTCGACTTGCGCGTCGGCAGTTGTGTTCAGCAAAAAGACCGCCAAAACGAAGAGGGCAATCTTCACTGCTTTCATTCCATCGTCTTGCATCAACTGTTGTTGGTTCGTCATTTTTCCTCTCTTTCTGTTTCTTCAGATTTGGTTTGTTTTTTTGCTGATTTGACCTTCCGCTTATCTCTCCATCAGCAGTTGAAGATTAAGCGGCTCTCAAACGGCTAACTCATCGGTCAAAACCGTTTGCAGTTCAGACAAGTTTCTTTTCAGCACAAAGTATTTCGCTCCGGCTTCCAGTGCTTCCGATTTCAAAAAATCATCTTCAAAACTCGTCACCAGACAGATATTCGCCAATGGATATTCGGCGATAATCTCGCGGATGGCGGTAATGCCGTCGGTGTTCGGCATCTGCCAGTCCATCAACACCCAATCGGGATGATGTTGTTGGTAAAGCGCAAACGCCGCGTCGCCGTCGCCGCACTCGTAAACCTGTTCGACTGTCGTGGGCAGATAGTCGCGCATCAGTTCACGCACCTTTTCGTTGTCGTCAACAATTAAGACTGTCATTGTCCCCATTGATAAGAACTGACCTTGGATGAGGGCGGTAGGATGGATCGGAAAAGTGGGAGCGTCTATCCGCACTTCCACGTATTTTGCCTACGTGGAACTACGTATTTCGACAAAAATGCAGAGACACGCACGAAGTCAGGGTGTGTGGTGTGTGCGCCCGAACTAAAGTGCGGGCTTCTGCAAGCCTTATCGCAATTCCGACTTATGCGACAGCGCGAATTTCAAAAGCGCGTGACTGCCATGGAGTTCGAGTTTGTGGCAGATATTGGCGCGGTGTTTCTCGACGGTGCGCGGGCTGATGAAAAGTTGTGCGCCGATCTCTTTGCTGGACAGATTGTCGGCGATCAACTTCAGCATGCGGCGTTCGGTCGGGGTTAAATCGTGGATGGACGGTTGCCGTTCGGTGAGTTGGATGGCGCGGCGGCTGCGGTTGATGAGAAACGAAGTCAAGGCGTGGCTGGTGTAATGCTCGTTGGCGGCCACGGTTTTAATGCAGTTGATGATGTCGGCCAACGCGCTGTCTTTCAAAACAAAACCTTTGGCGCCGAGGTCAATGGCCTCGTTGAATAAATCTTCGTCGCGGTGCATCGTCAGAAAAATGATTTCCGTCGCCAACCCCTTTTCCCGCACCGCGCGGGCCACCTCGAAACCATTCATCATCGGCATATCAACGTCGAGAATCGTCACCCGCGGATTAAATCTTTCAATCGCGGCGACGGCTTCCCGCCCGTTGCTCGCTTCGGCCACCACGCGCAAACTTTGCTCTTCTTCGATGATCTGCCGCAGACCCTGCCGCACAATCGGATGGTCGTCGGCGATGATGATAGTGATTTCGTTCATATCATAGTTGCAGAAACACGCACGCGGTAAGTGTGTGGTGTCTTGCGCCCTTACTGTATGCGCCCTTACTGCGTGCAGGCTTCGGCATCTAAGGCAACCCGAATCTTCGTGCCTTCGCCCAGCTTTGTTTCAATCACGAGTTCGCCGCCGAGCAGTTGCGCGCGTTCTGTCAATCCGACCAGACCCAGACCGCCGCCGTCGGATTTCACGTTTCCGACAGCGAAACCTTGGCCGTTATCTTCAATCGTAATCGAGACCTTCCTCTCGTCGCGTTTGATCGTCACGATGGCGTCCGAAGCGTTTGAATGTTTGATGATATTATTGAGCGATTCCTGCACGATGCGATAGATGCTGATCTCCTCGATTTCGGAGAAGAGGTTGTCAATCGAATCAATTTCACTTTCAATCTCGATCACGCCCGAAACTTTTTTGCACAGAGCTTTGATCGCTTTCGTCAAACCTAGTCGGTCAAGCAGTTGCGGGCGCAGATTGTTGGTAATCTCGCGCACCTCTTCCAACGCCTGCGAAGCCGATTCGGAAATGCTGCTCAGTTCTCTGGCGACGCGCTCCCGGTCGTCGCCTTTATTAAGACCGAGCAACGCCCGGTTTTTGATGATGACCAGATGTTGCCCCAAACTGTCGTGTAGTTCCGCCGCGATGCGTTTTCTTTCCGCTTCCTGCGAAGTGATCAACTGCTGCGTGAATCTGGTTTGCGCTTCGCTGATTTTGCGAAGTTGGTTGATTTGATTGCGATACACCAGCCAAACGAAAACGCCGATGGCCAGCGCGATTAGCCCGAAAAACCAGAAGGTCGAGTAAAACGGCGGAGTCACATTTATTTTGAGAGCTTTGAGAGCGGCGTCAGTCCACACGCCGTCAACATTCGTCGCTCTGACTTTCAAGACGTATGCGCCGCCCGGAAGATTCGTGTAAGTCGCGGTGCGCCGTGTTCCGCCGTGAATCCAATCCGTGTCGAAACCTTCGAGCCGCCATTGATATTGCAGTTTTTTCGGGTCGGTAAAATCGAGCGCGGCGAACTCGAACGACACGACGTAATCGCGCCACGAAAGATTTAATTCCTTTAACTCCGTGATGTTTCGTTCGGTTTTGAGCGGCTGTTCGAGAACGCGGATGTCAGTCAAAACAATCGGCGGCTGGAAATCGCTGTCGGCAAAATCTTTCGGATTGAACCGCACGAAACCGTTAAAACCACCGAAGTACATCTCGCCGTTGGCGCTTTTGAAAGCGGCTTTGTGATTGAATTCGTTGTGCGTCAAACCGTCGTTGACATCAAAATTCCGAAAGCGGTTAGTTGCCGGATTCAACCGCGCCAACCCCTTGTCGGTGCTGAGCCAAAGATGGCTCTGCTCGTCCGCAAAAATGTCATAGACCTGATTGTTCGGCAGCCCTTCGCGTTCGGTGAAATACGTAAAGGTTTCGGTCCGGCGGTCAAAACGGTTCAAGCCGCCTGACGATGTGCCGAACCAAAGCGTCCCGTTTGTGTCTTCGTAAATGGCGGAAATTCCGTCTGCCGAGGGGGTTTGGTGGTTGCCAGCTGCATGTTTCAAGTGAGAAAAAGTTTCCGTCCGTTGGTCGAATTTATTGAGTCCGACATCCGTTCCGATCCAGATGACGCCCGCACCGTCTTCCAGAATCGCGCGGACAGTGTTGTCGCTCAAACTGGCGGGGTTGTTCGGGTCGTGTTGATAGCGCGTGAGTTTTTGCGTTGCTTGGTCCAGTTTATAAAGTCCCTGTAATTTTGTTCCCAGCCACAGAAAACCGTCGCGGTCTTGGTAAATTTTACTGACGATGCTTGTGCCGAGTGCACTAGGATTATTCGGGTCTTGAAATTTTGTGAAACGATCTGCGGCGCGGTCAAAATAAAATAATCCGTCGCCTTCCGTGCCAAACCAAAGTTTGCCCTCGCGGTCTTCACAGATATTTATGACCGGCGTAGAACCGATACTTTTGACGGCCTCGAAACGCCGCGTTTCGGAATTATATCTGTTCAGTCCACCGGCTCGCGTTCCAATCCAGAGAGTTTTGTTTCGGTCTTCGTAAATCGCCAGAATATCACCGTTGCTAATCGAATTCGGATTATTCCGGTCGTGTTTGAATTGGTGAAAGCGTCCGGTTTTTTGATTAAATTTATTTACTCCGGCGAATGAACTGCCGACCCAAAGCTGCTCGGTGTCGTCTTCGTAAATTGACCAAATCTCGCCGAAACTCAGACTTCGCGGATTCGTCGGGTCGTGTTGATAAACTGTAAAACTATCGGTTTCTTTGGCATAACGATTTAATCCGTCTTTCGTGCCGACCCACAGCGTGTCGGATGGTGTTTCGTAAATCGAAAAAACTCGATTGTCGTTCAAGCTGTGCGGATCGTTTGCGTCGGCAAGGTAGTGTGTAAATCGTTCGGTGTGCGGGTCGAATTTATTCAGACCGCCGCCGAAAGTTCCCAGCCAAATAACGCCCGCACGGTCAATCAACATCGCTTGAATCTGGTTGCTGCTCAGACGGTTCGGATTATTTTTGTCCACTTGATAACGTGCAAAGCGTCCGGTCTCGCGGTCGAATTTATTCAGCCCGCCGTCATTCGTCGCCACCCAGAACCCGCCGTCTTTGTCTTCGCCGATTCCGCGCACATTATTACTGCTCAGACTTTCGTCATTGTTCGCCGCGGTTTGATAATGTGTAAAACTCTCTGCCGCGCGATCGAATTTGCTCAAACCGCCTTTGCTCGTTCCCACCCACAGCGTTCCATCGCGGTCTGCAAAAATTGTCTGGACCACGCCATCACCCAAACTTTTCGGATTGTTTGCATCAAATGTGTAAGTCTTAAAATTATCCGTCGCTTGTTCGTATCTGTTCAAACCGTTGCTTGTGCCGACCCAGATTTCACCGGATGCGGTTTCATAAATCGAATGAATCAGGTTGTCGGAAAGTGAATTCTGATCTTGAAAATCGTGCCGGTAAATCACGAATTGATAGCCGTCAAAACGGTTCAAACCATTCAAAGTCCCAAACCAAATAAAACCTTTACCGTCCTGCAAAATGCACCGCACACTGTTTTGCGATAACCCGTCATCGTCGGTCAATCGTTGAAAGGCGGGCGCATCAGGCAAATTTCGCGCTGCGTTTTTTATTTCGCCGTTCTGCATCGCTACGCTGACGGGCAAAATACTCAGAACGAGTAGCAAAGAGAAACTTCGCTTGATATCTGTGATTAAGTGGGATGATGGCAAAGAATCACCTTTGCAGAAGCCCGCACGCAGTAAGGGCGAATTTTCCGCATTGCAACAGTAACAAGGGTTCGGGCAGAAATCAGGCGGCAATCGCCCCGTAACTTCTGAGATAGTCAAACTGCGGATGACTTTTCACCGCCCTTTGGTCTAACGCTAACTGCGAAATTATCAAGTTGAGCAAATATTCATTGAAAAATCGTTGCTTGAGGCTCGCCATCGAGAAGACGAACTTCGTGGCGCTGCGCTGTTCGGCGTGGGCGATCAGGCGGGCCACGTTGACGGCTGTCACCGCGGCATTGAAGTGGAAGTGTAACGCCGCTTGGTCTCTCGCGTGGCAATCACTAAAACGGCGCGCACCGCCGCCTCGACTTCAGCCAGCAGGCGGCTCTTGCCCTAGGACTCGACGCGGCGCACGTCATTGGCGCGGATCAGGATCGGTTCGGCCGCAGCGGGCGAAGCGACGCAGGTGCAAAAAGTTATCGCCCTGCCGGTCAATGAGATGGACGCAGGGCCAGTCCCTACTGCTCAACCCAGCCCAGCGTGCGGTTAACTTCATCGATCTCGGCGCGGCAACGGCGTCGCGCGGCGTGTGCTGTGGACGCCCGTAGCGGCTTCCACGCCGAGGTAGAGCGGCACGAGTGGCGCGCCGTCGCGGTCTGCCACAGGTAGCCGAAGTCTTTTTTGTTGTAGAGCACGATCGGGTTCGGTTTACTCTCGTGGTCGGTGCAGCGCAGCGGTGACCAGTCATGAACGATGAGTGCCCAAGCGTCACAGGCGTGCTGCGCGGCCGGTGGCGCGGCGGCACGCAACGGCTCAGCCACCTATGACCAAGCTGGCGCGTGGGTTGGCGTAGAAGCGGTAGGCTCCGAGCGCGGCGGCCATCGCGGTGCGCCTCTGTGGCAGGACGCGCAAGCCGGCGGCGATGCCTCTGGCGGTGCTCAGATGTTGCTGCACCAGCTTGCGATAACGCCTTTGTAAGCGGGGGTCGGTGTTGGGGACTGGTAATGACATACGCTCATGCTTACCATACTTCAACTTGTGACTAAACTAATGGCCCGCGCTCCTAGCGAATTCGCGCGATTTTCCGATTGGCGTAATCAGCCTTCCGGCTTGAACGAGGCCGTCAGTTCTTCGGCGCTCGCCGTCGCGGTGCCGAGTTTGCCGACGACGATGCCGGCGGCGTGGTTGGCGAGCATCGCGGCCTCGACGAGCGACGCGCCGGAAGCCAACGCGGCGGCGAGCGTCGCGATCACGGTGTCGCCCGCGCCGGTCACGTCATACACCTCGCGCGCGGCGGTCGGAACGTAAACCGGCCGGCCATTGCCTTCGAGCAGCATCAGCCCCCGCTCGCCCCGCGTGATGAGCACTGACTGGCACCCGAGTCGCTCGCGAATGAGGCGAGCCGCACGGGCCATGCCTTCGTCCGTATCGTCCTCGCTGTCGGTCAGGCGTAGCGCCTCGTGATGATTCGGCGTGACGAGCGTAGCCGGCCGGTACGAGTTGAAATTGCGAATCTTGGGATCGACCAGCGCCGGGATGCGCCGCTCCAATGCGAACGGCAGCGCCTCCGCGAGCACGCGCGGCGTGACCGCGCCCTTGTCGTAATCAGAGACGACGAAAGCGTCGGCCTCGGCGAGCCAACGGCGCAGGGTTTCGATCAAACGATCTTCCGTCTCAAGCTCGACCGGCGTCCGCCGCTCGCGGTCGGCGCGCACGACGAGTTGGTTGTGCGCGATGATGCGCGTCTTGGTGGTCGTCGGCCGCGATTCGTCCGCGACGAGCGAATCCTCCGCGTGCAGCGCGCCCGCCTGCGCGAGAGCCGTTTGCAAACGCTTGCCCGCGCCGTCGTTACCGACCACGCCCACCACGGTCGAGTGTGCCCCCAAAGCGACGAGATTCGCCAACACGTTGGCCGCGCCGCCGAGGCGCACCGACTCGCGCCGGATGTCCACCACGGGCACGGGCGCTTCCGGCGAGATGCGCGTCACGTCGCCCCACACGAACTCGTCGAGCATCACGTCG
Source organism: Pyrinomonadaceae bacterium (assembly GCA_050748185.1). Lineage (GTDB taxonomy): Bacteria > Acidobacteriota > Blastocatellia > Pyrinomonadales > Pyrinomonadaceae > JACCRA01. The sequence goes on along the minus strand of JBOGOY010000052.1, from coordinate 4,078 downwards.
CCCAGCACGACGATTGTTCGGCCGCGCATGTTTGAAATCAGTTCGGCCGCGCGCTCTTTCGTTAGCCAACTCATGTGCGGACAAATAAACCACAAAGGCACGAAGACACAAAGGGCGGAAATGATGAATGCGGAATGAGAAGCAGTAGCCAGTAGTCAGTAGCCAGTAGCAAAAAACTCTGCGCGAAAGGCCCGCGACTGCCGACGCTCAACTGGCGGAAGAGTCAAAATCTACTGGCTACTGGCTACTGCTTCTCATTCCGCATTCATCATTTCCAACTATCGCCACTCGCCTTGCAGGGTGAACGCGGCCCAGTAGAACGGATGGCTGTAACGTCTATCGTTGAGCATCGAGACTTGCGCCTTTTGCAGTGCTTTGGCGGGCCGCAGTTTTTCCACCAGCATCCCGCGGTAGAAGCGCGTCATTAACTCGGCGGTCGCCGCGTCGCTCACGTTCCAGAGGCTCACGACCACACGCGGCGCGCCCGCATACATGAAGCCGCGCGTCAGCCCGACCAAGCCTTCGCCTCTGACTTCCTTGCCCAGCCCCGTCTGGCACGCGCTCAAGACCACCACCTCCGCCGCCAGCTTCAAGTTAAAGACTTCGTGAGCGCGGAGGAAGCCGTCCTGTGCGCGGCCCTCTTCGTCAAACATCGTGAACATCAGCCCCGAAAGCTCCGGGTGCTGGCTGTTGAGAAAGCCGTGCGTCGCGAAATGTACGTAGCGGTACTGGCTCAATTCCGGATCAGTCACCGTCTGGCGGCTGGCGGCGAAATCAAGCGCTTGTTTGCGCTCGGCGGCGGGGACGAGTTTGATGATCTGTTCGGCCTCGCGCCGCGTCCCTAGCAGTCGTGGGATTCTCAAGGTGTCACCCGCAACGCCGGACTCTTCACTCGTGACACCGGACTCTTTGGCCGTCTTCGCCAACACCAGACCGAGGCCGCGCTCCTCGTCCGCGTTCAAAGATGCGCCATTGCTCTTACTTGCCGTTTGCGCGTCGCGTTTCTTGATCCGCCCGTCCGTACTTTCAAAGACCGGATCGGCCAGCACCGCCAGAGCCTTCGGCGCGGGTTGGCGCTCCCGCGCTCCACGCCGCAGCACGGCGAGTGTCGAGGCGGAAGGAAGATTCACGATCTCATGTCTGACGACGAGCGGCTGCGCTTTGCCCATTTTCGCATCGCCGGTTGATGGAGCGTGCAAGGCCCCAAACGGTACGTATTGCAGCGCGCCGTCAGCGACGATCAGCAGTCGCTTCCTGCCGAGTTGCCCGGCGACCGGGCCAAGCAGCATCCGACTCAAACTAGCGGCCACTTCCGCGGACTTCTCACCGGCCTGTTGCCGCATGGCCGACCCCACTTCGCGCTTCTCCGGCGCGCCGCTTGTCGCCCCCTGTGGGCGCGCGGTCAGCAACGCATAGAACTGCCGCGCGGCGTCTTCAATCTCCGCCCGCTTCGGCAACTCATAGCTCATGATAGAAGTCGGCGTCACGGCCCACAAGTAACTCTTCTTGCCGCCGAGCGCGTATTCGAGCAGTAGCGTGTCGGCATCCAGCACCTGCGCTTGAATCTCCTGCGCGGAGAGCGGCTGCGGCTGCGTGAGCGCGGCATAGCGCGGGCTGGTCTGACGGATTTGCGCTGCAATCTGCTGAAATTCGTTCGTCAGCGCGTCAATCTCTTTGGCGATAGCGCCGGCCTGTTCTTTGTTGTGCCTGCCGCTTAACAGTCTAATTTGCTGTTGCGCTTTGGCATTGAGCTGTTGCTGCAACGCGCGTTCGCGTTCGAGCAGCTTAGAGTCGACGCCCTGCCGGATGTCGGCGTTGGCTTCTGTGAGAATCTCAAGCAATGAACGCGCCCGTCTGCGTTCGCTAGCTTGCAGCGCCCTGCCATCATGGCCTTCCGACGGCTTCTGCTTATGTAGGCGCATCAGCAGATCAATGTATAACTCGTAATACTTTTGCTTTGAGGCAAAATAGGAGGTGCGTAGGTTTTGGTCGTTGATGTTGCCACGTAGCGAGTCGATAATTTCAAGTGCTTCTTCGATTGGCCGGAGCGCGCCGAGCAGGTTTCCGCTGTCGGATTCAATATCGCTAAGGTTGAATAAGTTCCCTGCCTCGCCATCCCGGTCGCCGACCTCACGCGCGTTTGATAGGGCGTGGTTAAGTAAATCCTTTGCTTCTTGCCTCCTGCCCAGAGAGTTCAAGATTACGCCTGTGTTATTGAGTGCGTAAATTTCAAGGCGGCGGTTGCCAGTAGCGCGTGTGAGCGGAAGAGCCTGTCGAAGCGCGTCGAGTGCCTTCTGGCTTTCCCCCTGCGTAATGTAAAACTCACCGAGGTTAATGAGGGCATGTGCCTCGCTCTCGCGCTTCCCAGCTTCACGGCTCACGTCCAACGCCTGATTGTAAAAACGTAGTGCCTCTTTTCTGTCGCCAAGTCTCCTATAAATTGAGGCAATGTTGACAAGTGTTGTTACCTCCTCGCTGCGGACACCGATATCCTGCCGGAGCTTGAGCGACTGCTTTAGGAACTCAAGCGCCTTCTGCGTTTCACCTAACGAAGAATAAACTGTACCTATCGTATTCAGCGTCGCTGCCTCCCCTTTACGATTACCAGCGGCCCGCTGTAGAGGCAGGGCTTCGAGGAGGAATAGCAGCGCCTCCTGATGTCGTCCCAAAATGTTATATGTCGCACCCATACCCGTGAGTGTCATGGCCTGTCCGGAGCCGTGTCCTATAGCTCTGTATATCAGGAGAGCTTGGTCGTAATACTTCAAGGCCGTCTGTAATTCGCCGAGTTTCAAGTAAATCCCGCCAATACCCGTCAACGTGTTCGCTTCAAGTTGCCGGTTCCCGACTACCGGCAATAAAGGTAAGACTTGTTTGAAGTAGTCAAGCGCTTTGGTTTGCTCTTCGAGCGAATCATAAGTACCTCCGAGTGCGAGTAAGGCTGCCGCCTCGCCAAATACGTCTTTAGTGGCCCGGCGTATAGGTAACACCTCCGTTAATGCCTTTAACGCCCTTTGCATCTCACCGAGAGCCTTGTAGCTCGCCGCCATACTGAAGAGCGTGTCGGCCTCGTTGACACGGTCGCCAACTTCGCGCCAGATTGGCAAGACTTGGCCGTAAAACTCCAGAGCTTTTTGCTCTTCATTCACTGATCTGTAAGCTCGGGCAATCATCAAAAGTGTTTTTGCCTCTTTCGCACGGTCGCCGAGACCACGCCACAACGGCAAAGCCGCGGTATATTGTTCGATGGCCTGACGCAAAGCTTCAGGCTTTTTTTCTTCCTGCAATCGTAGCCCTTCTGCGAGAGACTGTTCGGCGAGCAACGCCTGCCGATCCCGTGTAGTGGCGGCTCGCCGCTCAACGATTTTCACTTCATAATGTCCGGCTTTAGCCTTCACTTCGAGCGAGCGGACTCCTAACCGATAACTTCCCGCCGCTTCAGCTAATACTGAGATCGGTTCCGGTCCTTGTGTTCCGTTCGGGCTGTCAACCTCCGCCACTTTCTTGCCGTCCGGCGCGAACAGTGCGACCACGACATCAATGCCCTTCTGCTCGACGACGACGTGAAGAAACTGATTTGCCGCTAACGTGATGCGGTACGAGTGTGCCGCGTCTCCGGCGAGTTCGCGCTCAATTGGTTTGCCGGGTTCGAGTACCGGCGCGTCTTGGTCGTTTTGCGCGGCGGATGCGGCGGGTAACAAAGCGAGCAGGGCGAGCAGCGCGCAGACGCGGCGGAAGAGGGTAAAGAAATTGCCCGAAGAGGCGGTGTGAGCGTTCAGGGTGAGCATGGGACACCTCCGTTTGGGGCTAAGGGTGGATGGTGTGCAACTCTGGCAGCTTAGGCCTGTAGCCCGCGCCGGCCAGTTGCAGAGGAGCAGAAATGCGGAGGGAGCATATACAGCTTGCCGCTTGACGACAAGCCTGATAGCCGCTTGGCGATGGGGTGTGAAAGCTCACGCTTGGGAGCGCGGGCATCCTGCCCGCCGCGTGCGGCACGCACGCGAAAGCCTCACGGCAAATTCCATCTTGAGTCAAACCGTAACTTTGTTTTCGCGCTCTTAGCGCTCAGCGGGCAGGA
>JBOGOY010000051.1:0-10995 GCA_050748185.1 Pyrinomonadaceae bacterium | reverse complement strand
CGCGCCGCTCATCACACGCAAGTCTCGCGTTGTCTGCTTGTGGTCTTCTGCGAAGCGGCATATCGCCCGGCATCACCCGCGCCCCCGCGCAACGTACATGAGAGGCAACGTGAAGGGGCGTCGGGTGCATGCCGTTGTTGTGCCGCCGTGCATGGCAGAGCGACAAACGCCAAACTTAAAAATACGCTCCGAAGTAACTCGCCGTGAACATTACAACGTGCGTCAGCGCATGAGCAATCATCGCTGACTCAAGCCCTTTCTTCCAATAAAGATAGCCCGCAATCAAGCCGAAAGCTGAATTGCCGATGATAACGAACAGCGTTAAAGCAAGCGTCGGTTCAGGAAACAACATAAAAGCGATGGGCAGATGACCGATGGCGAACACCACCGATGAAATCACAATCGCACCGACAAAATAAGCGGGCTTCGGTCTGTCCTGTGCTTTTTGAAAAAGCCGCCACGCCGCCCACACCAGCAACGTCATCAATCCCCAACGCAGTAGTAATTCCTCCGTAATGCCGCCGTAAAGCAGGCGCGTCAGAAGCGGCAAAAATTTGCCGAACTCGCCGATTCGCGCAATAACTTCAGGCGACAAAAACGGTTTCGACACCGCCGCGATTAAAATGACGGCAATTCCGCCCGCCAAACCGCCGACAATGCCCGGAACGAGTTGCGGCTTGAAGGCTGAAACCGAATCGCCGCCGCTTGCCGCTGCTTCCGCGACGGGCGACGACAATCCGACTTTTGAAGCAAGGACAACTCCGATCAGTACTGCGACTGACAAAATAACCGCCGGTTGAATCAAGCTCAAAAGTTTCAACGCCGGAGTAATCGTCGGAATCTCCGTTCCAGCCGGAATAGGGAGAATTGCTATCAGCGCATCCAAGTCAACCAGCAAAAGCGAGAGAACTCCGGTCAAGCCAGCTAACCATAAAATGACAAACAATCGAGTGTTGAAGCGCATATTAAAAATTAGCCGAAGCTACATTTGAGGCGGCACAACAAAAGGCTAAGCCGGCGCGGGGATAACGATCAATCTTTGCTTATGCATTAACTACGCTTAGCGCCTTGTGGCGAATCACTCCAATGGATGGGATGATTACCACCCAGAATCCGGAAACGGGCATAAACATCACCCCAATGATACTGATGGTTAACAGACCCCAGCCGATAGCTGGCGGCAATTTAATTTCTTTCGACTCACACCAATCAATCAGCGCACCGAAAACTATCATCGAAAAACCGAAGAAGATAAACCAGAAAGCCATCTCACGATCCGGCTGTCCATTGACTGTATTGATAATGCCTTCACCGATCAGCGCTGCCAAAGTATTCCTAAAGCCGATGAGTCCGAAAACTGTATGAAGTAATCCAATGACAATTATCGAGCGACCAATCCAGCGTTTCATGTCCGCCTCACCTTTTCGTCCGCCACCTTTAGTTTGACTTCACCCAGTAGCGCCTAACACCATCTTCTCTTCACTTGTTGCTTTACCGCTCATTGTGACTTCGACGCTCTTTAACCAAAGCGAGTGGTTCGTCAATTTGCGGTTGCCAATCACCAAGGCAACTCGTCATTCAGGTGAAAGAATTTTCCCGTGTCGCCATCAGCGGGAAGAGTCGCCAGCGCGATTGACGTTTGTGCGCCGTCTTCGACCGCCAAAAGCGCGTTCGCGCCGCCCATCTCAGTTTTCACCCAGCCCGGGTCAGCCGAGTTGACTTTAATTGGCGTCTCCTTCAGTTCGTGTGCCAGATTGATTGTAAACATATTGACCGCCGCTTTCGAGGCGTTATAAGCGGTCGAAGAACTCGCTTCGCGGTTGAGCTTGAGCGAACCCATTGAACTGGACACATTCACGATTCTCCCGGCTTGAGATTTTTTGACGAGCGGCAACAGCGTCTGCGTCAGAGCGACAAGATTAAAAACATTCGTCTCGAAAGTCTTGCGCCACTGGTCGAGCGTTCCCGCGGATGCCGGAACGTCGTAGTCTTCGAGAACTCCGGCATTGTTAATGAGGATATCGAGCCTCCCAAATTCTTCTTCAATAAATCTCGCCGCCCCGCTGTGCGTCTTTTGATCGTTCAAATCAACCGGCAAAAATCGCACGTCCAAATTTTCGTTTCGCAACTTTTTCGCCGCTTCTTCGCCTTTTTCTTTGTCTCTCGCGCCGAGCAACACCGTGATTCCTTTTTGCGCGAGTAGACGCGCTGTTTCGTAACCGATCCCTTTGTTTGCTCCCGTTACCAACGCGATTTTTTTCTCGTTTATTGTCATCTCTCCTTCTCCTTGATGTTGTCGATGATTAAGCCGACGTAAATTTAAGTCCGACGATTCCTGCGGTGATTAGCAATATGCAGAGGATACGCAGCACGTCTCGCGGCTCGTCGAACAGATAGATTCCAATCAGAGTCGTCCCGACCGCGCCGATTCCCGTCCACACCGCATAAGCCGTGCCGACCGGCAGACTCTTCAGTGATTGCGACAGAATCAGCACGCTCGCCGTTGCCGCGGCAGCCGTTAACACGCTCGGAACCAGTCGCGTAAAACCTTCGGTGTATTTCATGCCGACGGCAAAGATGATTTCAAAAACGCTGGCGATGAAAAGGTATGTCCAAGCCATTTTGAACCCCTCGCTTATTAGTTATAGGCAAAGCAACCCAACAGGACAACCATGCTCAGTAACGGAGCGCGATGGTGAGAGAAGCCGCTGCCGCCAGCGCCGCTGCCGTCCGAATGTGGTTCCATGTTGTCCAGTGGGTGAGATAGCTCGCCCACAGGCTGACGCCCTCGGTGTCTTCTGGTGCGACCGCCGATGCCAACGCTTCGTTCATGGGCACGTTGAACACCATCGTCACCAACAGGGTGCCGACCAAATAGAGAATGCTCCCGGCGAGTAAGTAGGCTGCGCCGGGAGCGTGCCATCGCAATAGCGAGGAGACCATCACAAGAATGCAAACCGTAGCGGTTCCGAGGAACGCGGTCATAAACAACGGATTGATAACCGCGACGTTGATCGATTGCATGGCGGCAGTACCCTCGCCGGGCGGGAGGCGAGCGAGGGCTTTCATCACGAAGGACGAAAAGGCAAAGAAGACTCCAGCGATGAGCCCACAGCCGAGCGCCGCGCAAAGCGTCAAGACGTAGAGCAAGTTGTCAACTGTTGCCATCAAGCCTCCCGTGGGTTAGCGCCCAACGACGCTGTTGCGACGCAGGATAAAGATTCCTCGTCCGTTGCGGGTCAAGGGCCGATCTTGATCCTGATTATTTACGCCGCGCTGCTGGTCTCGTACTTGGCTTCGGTTTTGATGACAAAAGAACTCAATTCAACGATCTTATCGCCTCGGAAGCGGTAGACATCGCAGTAAGAGTATGGAACTGCCTTTCCATTTTTGTCCTTCATTGTCATATCGCCGCGTGCCGTAACGAAGTCGCCCTCAGCGATAACAGGATCGACCACCGTGAACTTTGGCGGCTCCGGGTTCTCCGCCGCCATTGATTTCATCCATTGGCGAATCGCGTCCTTTCCTTTAACGCTTCTGTCGCCGACAATTGTCCATTCCACATCGTCGGCGCAGAACTCCAGAAATCCTTCAAAATTGCCTTCGAGAAAAGTCGCGTTCACCTTGCCTACGATTTCTTTATTTTTTTCAGACATACGAGATTTCTCCTCTGTTCAAGTGGATGCTTTAACCAAAGCGGTTTCTCTACCGGCGCATCCAATTCAGCCGGTAGCCGCCCAATGCTGGAATTGACGTGGGGTGAAACTGAATACACGCAACGTAAAATTAAAAACATAACGTGACCAAAAAGTCGCTGCCCGCGTCCTCACGTCCGACGACTGTCGGGCGGCGCGTTGAATACACGAAACTACTGTGATTCCGGTGCTTTGTATTTTACAAAGTCAACGCCGATGCCGTTCGGGTCAACAACGGAAAAATGCGTCTCGCCCCAATCTTCCTGCCGGAGTTCAACTACGATAGGAACACCTAAATTTTGCATGCGCTCGTATTCAGCTTCGACATCACCAACTTCAATTGTTAGCCAAAGCCCTGTGCCACCAAATTCGCCGCGAAATATCTGATTCTGAAACTCCAAATCTGGAAGCATGAAAGCGAGTTCGCGCCCATCTCGGTCGAGCAAGATAAACCATTCGTTTTCAAACTTGACCGAAAAGCCTAACTTCTTCGTATAAAACTCTTTTGACTCTTGAAGTTTGCTTGTAATTATTCCGTTGTAGAAAGGCATCTTTTATTCTCCTGTGATTAAAAGGATGCTTTGATTCAGCTGTCTGTCTATCGGCGCATCCGGTTCAACCAATAGCCGCTCAACGCCCGGCAACAGCCGCCGCCCACTCAACCTGATCACGGCCACGTCTCGCGCATAAAAGCAATGCCCTTCACGGTCGGACGTCGGCTGTTGTTAGGCGGCAGACAATCACTACATCTTGCCATTCTTCTAATCTTCGCCATCGGGTCTCACCGTGGATAGAGCAGCACTTCGTAATGCGCCGAGCGGTCATCGAAGCGGGATAACAGCGCTCGCGCTTGAGGAGGTACAACCGCCACCGCGAAATCTTCGCCCGCGAAATTTCGCACCGCATCCAAAGAATCAAACCAGAGAATAGTCACGAACTCCACCTCACTCTCCAGATCACGTCGCAGCAAATGAGCCCCGCCATAACCTTCAACCCGCCGCGTAGCAATGCCGGGAAGAATCTCGGTTTCGAGCAGCGACTGGTAGGCTGCCGCATTATCGTGAGAAGTCCACCCGTACCAAATACGACTTATCATTGTTATCAACCTCTCGACCAGACGCCTAACTATTACTTAGGACGCTTGAAGTACAAAGCGCGCACTCCTCCGGCACTAAACTCCAGCGATCCCTCGCCGACTAACTCCCACCCCTCCGCGCCGAGCTTGGCGATAGCTTTGGTCGGTCCGTTTCGCTCAAGGGCTGAATCCTCAACTTCGACTACCTCGACGCCCCCGTCACGGAAGTAACTGATCCAGTACAGCCCACCTCTATCAGCGTTTCACCCGTCTTCCTCTGACTTCTCATTCTGTTCCGCCATCTCGATGACACGTTGAGCGAAAAGATGAAGTCCCTCGAACGAGACATCCTGCTCGGCTTTTAACCGGCACAACAGGTGCGCGCTGTCGCTATCAAGGAAACATAGATCGGCAAGGTCAAGCATGACGCTCTTTCCCGAACGCTGCTTCACATCACAGCAAATCTTTTCGATCAGCTTAACGTCTTCCAGCTTGAGCGTGCCTTCGACGCGCAGGGTCGTGCGCGCTGTGTCCGGCATATCAATTTGGGTAATGCGAATGGGCATTTACATCTCTCAAGTAGCTCGGTTTATAGGTTTCATCCTTGACCAGTGGTCGCCTCTTTATTACTCACTCTTGCCAGCCGCCGCCAAGAGCCTTGTAGAGTTGAACCAATGAAAGCCGTTCGTCGCGTCTGGTTTGCGCCAGACTCAGTTCGGCGGTGAATAAATCGCGGTCGGCGTCCAAAGCATTGAGCAGCGTATCTACTCCGCCCCGATACCTCATGTAAGCGAGCCGCGAACGGTCTTGCAGTGTCGTCAACAGCAGCTCCTGCTGCGTGCGAATCTCTTTGACTTTGCGGTACTCGACGAGCGCATCCGAAACCTCACGGAAGGCGGTTTGAACTGCGTTTTCGTATTGAACCAGCGCACTCTGTTGTTGCGCTCTCGCCAGTTTGACATTCGATTTCAGACGGCCTACGGTAAAGATCGGCTGGCTCACCTGCGGGATAAACTGCCACACTCTGGCTGGTCCGCTGAACAAACCGGAAAGTTGGTTGCTCTCAAACCCAAAAAAACTCGTCAAGCTGATTCGCGGGAAGTACGCCGCCCTTGCTACACCGATGTTGGCGTCTGCCGCCGCCAGCGTGTGTTCCGCAGCCTTGATGTCGGGTCGCCGTTCGAGCAACGAGGAGGGGATTCCGACGGGCACGGAGGGCGGTTGTTCCTGCGCCGTCAACGACATGCCGCGCTTCACCGCGCCGGGATTCTTACCCAACAGCAAGCTGATTCGGTTCTCCGTCTGCTCGATCAGCCGCTCGGTATCGGGGATAATCTGCGATGCGGTGTAAACCAGTTGCTCGGCTTGGCGCACCTCCAGCATCGTCGCCACTCCGCCCTGTTGTCGCACTCTGATGAGGCGCAACGAATCTTCACGAGTGGAGAGCGTGCGCCGCGCAATTTCCAACTCCATGTCCAGCTCAAGCAGGCTGAAGTATGTCGCCGCGACATCGCCGATCAGTGTCGTCATGACGGCTTTGCGGTCTTCCTCGAAAGCCCGCAGTTCGGCGCGCGCGGCTTCGGTTTGGCGTCGCTTCCGTCCCCAGATGTCAATCTCAAAGGAGAGCAAATTGAGCAACACGCCGCCGAATGTCCGTTTCTGATTGGAGCTTTGCGGAGAGGGGAACGAACTGCTCGCGGAGTTGCGAAGAGTCGTCAGGTCAGCGCCGGCGGCGATGTTCGGAAACTGCTCCGACCGTGTGCTGCCGAGATTGGCGCGCGCGGCGCTGACCCGCGCGACCGCCTCGCGGAGGTCGTAATTCTCGACGAGCGCGGTCTTGATCAATTCCTGAAGCTGTTCATCACGGAAGACTTCAAACCATTTGAGGTCAGCCAGCGATGCTTGAGCGGGTGTCGCCACTTGCCCTGATTCGCCACGGAATGTCTCAGGCGTTTGGACGACAGGCTTCCTAGACTTCTTCTGCTGACCGGCGGCGCTGCCAGTCAACAGACTTAAAATCAAGGCCGCAATGATCAAACACTTACACATGGCTTGAGTCTTCCTTTATCTTCTCATCCTCCTCATTCCATTTCCCCACGGGCGGCGGCGATGCTTCTGACTCAGTCTCCGGCGCAGGCTCACGCCGACCGCCGGTCATCTTCCCGACGACGTAGAAAGTTACCGGGATGAGAAAGCTGGCGATGATCGTGTCGGCGAGCATACCGGAGACGACGACCGTGCCGAGGATGCGCCGCCCCGCCGCGCCCGAACCCGTTGCGATCCACAGCGGCACGCAGCCCAGTATGAATGCGAACGAGGTCATAAAGAGCGGACGCCGGCGAAGGCGCGCTCCTTCCAACGCCGCCTCCGCGAGGCTCCGTCCCTTCTCGAATTCGATCTTCGCGAACTCGACGATCAGGATCGCATTCTTAGCGGCGAGTCCGATGACGACGATCAATCCGATCTGGGCATACACGTCCAAGTCGTAGCCGCGCAGCAGGAGTCCGACGAAAGCGCCGAAGACTGCAACCGGCACTGTTAGTAACACCGAGAATGGCAGCGACCAGCTATCATAAAGCGCCGCCAGAATCAGAAAGACGAAGACGAGCGACATGGCGAATGCCGTCAACGCCGACCCCGAAGCTTGCTTCTCCTGATACGAGAGGTCAGCCCATTCATAACCCATCTCCGGCGGCAGGACTTCCTTCGCCACTTCTTCGAGCGCGGTCATCGCCTGACCGGAACTGTAGCCCGGCGCGGCAGAGCCAATCACCTGCGCCGCGCGATACAGATTGAAGCGGTTGGTGTATTCCGGGCCGCTGATGCTGCGCGTGGTGACGAGCGCCGAGAGCGGAACCATGTCGCCCGCATCGTTGCGGACGTAATAATTTCGGATGTCCTCTTCGCCGCGGCGCTCCTCGCCTTCCGCTTGCAGAAAGACTCTCCACTGCCGACCGAAGCGGTTGAACTGGTTCAGGTAGAGACCACCCAGATAGGCTTGCAGCGTTTGGTACACGTCCGCGAGCGCCACTCCCTGCTTCAACACTTTGTCGCGATCCACGTCGGCGTAGATTTGCGGCACGTCCGACGAGAACTGTGAGAAGACGCCGGCCATCTCCGGGCGTTGGTTGGCCGCTTCGAGAAACTTCCGCAAATTCTGGTCGAGAAATTCGACCGACCCGCCGCTACGATCCTGAAGCCACAGAGAGAAGCCGCCCGCGCTGCCGAGTCCCGGAATCGAAGGCGGCATGAACGCGAAAGCCATCGCTTCCGGCACTTGGCCCATCAACGCCCCGTTCAGTCGATCAACGACTGATCGTGCGACAAGCTGCTCCGAGGTGCGCTCGTCCCACGGCTTCAGACCGACGAAGAAGAATCCCTGATAACTGGCTGAGGTGAAAGTCAGCAGACTGAAGCCGCCAACCGTGGTGTAATCCTGTACGCCCTCGGTCTCGGCCAGAATCTTCTCCACCTTTTTCAGCACCTGATCCGTCCGCTCCAGCGAAGCCGCCGCCGGCAACTGGACGTTCAGAAAGACGTAGCCGTAGTCCTCTTCAGGCAGGAAGCTCGTCGGGAGTGTGCGACCGATGAGACCATCCACCAACGTGAAACCGACGATAATGACCATCGCGACGACTGCTTTGCGGATCAGCGCGTGACTCCAATTGATGTACCCGTGCATCACCCTCTCAAACGCCCGGTTGAAGCCGCCGAAGAAACGGCCCGTGATGCCGTGTGATTCTTTGCGCGGCTTGAGCAACAGCGCCGCGAGCGCCGGCGAAAGCGTCAGCGCGTTGAAGGCGGAAATGAGCATGGAGATCGCAATCGTCACAGCGAACTGATTGTTCAGCCGTCCCTGTATGCCGCCCATAAACGCCACCGGCAGAAAGACCGAAGCGAGAATCAACGCGATGGCGACGACCGGCCCCGAGACTTCCTTCATCGCTTGCAGAGTCGCCTCGCGCGGTGACATGCCCTCCTCGATATGATGCTCGACCGCTTCGACGACGATAATCGCGTCGTCCACGACGAGACCGATTGCCAGCACGAAGGCGAACAGCGACAGCGTGTTGATTGAGAAACCCAACAGCGGAAACACCGCGAAGGTGCCGATGAGCGAGACCGGCACGGCGATGACGGGGATGAGCGTCGCCCGCCAGTTCTGCAAAAAGACGAAGACGACGATGACGACGAGAATCATCGCCTCGGCGAGCGTCGTGACGATCTCTCTGATTCCTTCGGTGACCGGCAGCGACGTGTCCAGCACGACCGTGTAATCAAGGTCGGCGGGGAATCGTCGCTTCAGTTCTTCCATCGTTTGCTTCAGCCCGTCGGCAACCGCCAGCGCATTTGAGCCGGGTGACTGGAAGACCGCGACGATGGCACTGTCCTCGCCGTTCGTGCGCGTCCGCTGCTGGTAGTTGAGAGCGCCGAGTTCGATCCGGGCGACATCCTTCAATCTCACGACCGAGCCGTCCGGGTTGGCGCGGACGACGATCTGGCCGAACTCTTCAGGCGTCTGAAGCCGTCCCTGCGCGCGGACGGTGTAAGTCTTCTCCAGCCCCGCCGGTGCGGGCGCGGCACCCACCTGTCCCGAAGGGTTGACGTTGCTTTGTTGCCGGACGGCGTTCGCGAGGTCGGGGACCGCGAGACCGAGTTTGGCAAGCGCGTCCGGCTTGACCCAGATGCGCATCGCGTAATCGCTGGCTCCGAATACCACCACTTCGCCCACGCCCGGCACGCGGTAGAGAACGTCGTTGACGTTGATGGTGGCGTAGTTAGCCATGAAGAGCGCGTCGTAAGTTTTCTTTGGCGAGTGAAGCGCAAAGACGAGCATCGGCAGACCCGTTGACTTCCGGGTCGTTAAACCATACTGGATGACATCGGTCGGGAGATTCGGCTGCGCCTGCGCGACGCGGTTCTGCACGTTGACCTGATCGGTGTTGATGTCGGTCTCGACGCCGAACGTGATCGTCAACTGCTGTGTGCCGTCGTTGGCATTGGTGGATTGCATGTAGAGCATGTCGTCCACGCCGTTCATCTGTTGTTCGAGAGGCGTCGAGACCGACTGCTCAATCGTGATCGCGTCCGCTCCCGTGTAGGTCGCCGAGACGGCGATCTGCGGCGGCAAGATGTCGGGGAACTGCGCCAGCGGCAATCCACGCATCGCGATCAAGCCTACAAGGACGGTGACGATGGAAATAACAATCGCCACAATCGGACGCCTGACGAAGAAATCGGAAATCATGGCTTAAAGTCTTCTCCTTCAGGCGCTACAGCAGGCGTGACGAACGGCTTCGGGTTGACAACCACACCGGGCGCGATTTTCTGTGTGCCTTCGACGACGACTCTGTCATCCAGACTCAGCCCGTCTTCGATAATCCACGATGAGTCGCTGCGTTCGCCGACCTTGACGGGTCGAATGCTCACCTTGTTGTCATCGCCGACGACCGCGACCATGTGGTTACCCTGCAACTCAGTCACCGCGCGTTGTGGTATGAGCAACGCGCCTTCTCTCATGCTGGTCACGGCGCGAACCCGACCATACTGACCCGGACGCAGAATGTTTCCCGGATTGGGGAACAGCCCGGCCAAACGGATCGCGCCGGTCCTCTCATCCACCTGCCGATCCGCGACGAAGAACTCGCCCTTCCGGGGGTAGGTCGTTCCATCGGCCAGAATCAATTCCAGTTCGAGTTGATTCGCCGCCGCATTCCGCTCCGCCTGAGTTGGATTACGTCTCACGTAGTCGAGGTACTCCTGCTCGCTGACTGTGAAATAGACCTTGATTGGATCGACCGTCGAAACCGTGGTCAAAATTCCGCTGGTCGGATTGACGAGATTACCGACCTGTGCCTGTGCAATGCCCGCAATCCCATCAATCGGAGAAGTGATCCGGGTGAAGCCCAAATTCAATTCAGCCGTCCGCACCATCGCCTGTGCCGCTTGCACCTGCGCTTTGGCCGTCACGATTGCCGCCCGTGCCGTTCCAACAGCAGCATTGGCAGCTTTGATCTGAGCTTTGGCCGTCTCCACTCCAGCCTTCGCGGCTTCAACCTGCGCCTTCGCCGCGAAGTTGGCTTGGACGGCATTATCAAGTTCCTGTTGCGTGACCGCTTGCTGCTCGGCCAGCGGCGTATACCGGTTAACGTCGAGTTGTGCCTTGCGCTCGTTGGCCTCAGCCTGTGCCGCTTGTGCCTGCGCTTGTAAGAATTGACTGTGAGC
>JBOGOY010000050.1:0-11014 GCA_050748185.1 Pyrinomonadaceae bacterium | reverse complement strand
GCAGCGCTGTGGGGCGTGTCTCGTTTGCTCCACCTCCGGCGCGCTCTCTCAAACCGCGGCCCTGCCGCTCGGTGAACAGTAATCGATCCCCGAACGTTACGCCTGCCGCCACATCCGCCAGCAGAGACTCGAATGTGACGGGTGGCGAGACCTGCGGCACGACTGCGCGGCCCGATTGTTTGGCGGCTTCGAGCGCGAGCCGTTGCCAGCGCGCCCGCCGCACTTCGGCGTCGCGTTCGTCGCGCAACCGCACATCCGCCCGTTTCGTCGAGACCGGCACGACGCGCACGACACCCAACTCAGTCGCCTTTTGCATTACCAAGTCAAACTTCTCGCCCTTCAACAACCCGACCGCCAGCGTCAGCGCAAGTGGCGACTCGGGGCTCTGCGGCACGACGCTCTCGATCACGACAAGTTGCGCCTCCGCGCCGCCCTTTCGTTTCCGTTCCTGCCCGTCTGATTCGACGCCGCAGCGAAATTCGCGGCCCTCGCCGTCAAACACGTAAGCTTCGTCGCCCGGTCCCAGCCGCAGCACGCCGCGTAGGTGTTGAGATTCTTCCGGCGAAAGCGCGACGCGCGCGCCGTCGGACGTGAACGCTGAAGGCGGGGCGTAAAAGCGTCGGCGGGTCATGGGACGGTCGGGAGTTTTAGGTTTCGGGTTTGAGGTTTCAGGTTTGAGGTTCAAAACAATTCTCGCCCTCAAACCTGAAATCTGAAACTTTCAGATCGTGATCGCCACCCACTCGCCGGAGGCCGCGACTTGGTGCGCGCCGGCCCCCAACTCTGTGAGGCGAGCGCGGACGGCGTCCGCTTGCGTGGCGAGGATGCCAGATAGGACCAGTCGTCCGCAGGTCGCGCCGATGAGTTGCGGCAGCAGCCGCAAGATCACGTCGGCCGTCAGGTTCGCGCACACGAAGTCGGCGGAAGCCGTTGTCTCGTCAACCGTGCCGACGCGAAAGCTGATCTGCCTGCCGACGCCGTTCAAGCGCGCGTTCTCGCGCGCAATGTCGACGGCCTCGGCGTCCGTGTCGCAGGCTTCGACGCGCGCCTGTGGATCAAATTTCGCGGTGGCGATAGCGAGAATGCCGGTGCCAGCGCCGACATCAAGGAAACTACCGCCTTTGAAGTATTGTTCAATCGCCGAGAGGCACAGTTGAGTCGTCTCGTGCGTCCCCGTCCCGAAGGCCATCCCCGGCTCGACGCGGACGATGATGCGATCCGTCGCCGCGATTTCGCTCCACGGCGGC
Organism: Pyrinomonadaceae bacterium; assembly: GCA_050748185.1. Lineage (GTDB taxonomy): Bacteria > Acidobacteriota > Blastocatellia > Pyrinomonadales > Pyrinomonadaceae > JACCRA01. Next base: position 9,767 of record JBOGOY010000050.1, on the reverse strand, counting down.
GCGATGAGAAACCTCTCGCCCACTACAACCGGCTGCCAACTCTTCTTCCACTCGCCCAGCCAGTCGCGCGCCTCGACCTCGCGCACCTGCATTTCGCGCACTGCCGACGAAGGCAAATCGTAAATCCGCAGCGCCTCGAACAATTGCTCGCGCACCGACTCGCGCTCCGGCGGCGCGGCAAAATACCCGGCCACGCGCAACAGCCCGTCCGCAGCCGCCGTTACGTCCCCGTCCGTGCCGAGCGCGCCCGCCTCCATCAGCGCATACTCGACGGCCTCGCGCGCCCTCTCTTCCGTTGTCACTTGAAGCGCGAACCACATAGAACAGTGACGAGTGACAAGTGACGGGTGACAAGTAAAGACAAGTTTTGAGCTTATCACCTGTCACCTATCACTCGTCACTGCCTTCCTTTGATTCCGATTTCGTTTAAGGCGCGCTCGCTGTTGCGCCAATCTTCTTCGACTTTGACGAAGAGTTCGAGGTGGACGCGGTGGCCGACGAGGTGCTCGATGTCTTGGCGCGCCTCGATGCCGATCTGTTTGAGGCGCTCCGCCCCTTTGCCGATCACGATGCGCTTCTGCGAGTTGCGCTCGACGTAGATGGCGCAATAGATGCGCGCGAAATCTGCGCGCTCTTCTTCGTAGCGCTCGGTGATGACGGCGGTGACGTAAGGAATCTCGTCGCCCGTCGTCTGCAAAATCTTCTCGCGGACGATCTCGGCGACGATCTGACGGACGGGCTGATCGGTTAGTTCGTCCTCCTCGAAGACGGGATCGCCTTCGGGCAAGTTGCGAATAATGTCGCCGATCAGCACGTCAACCATGTCGCCCTTGCGCGCCGAGAGCGGCACGACCGCGCGCCACTCATGCTGCTCGCCGTACCACTCCATCAGCGGCAGCAGACGCGATTTGTCGGGCACCTTGTCTGACTTGTTAAGGACGAGCAGCGCGGGCTTGCCCGATTGTCTGACGAGGTCGAGCACGAAACGGTCGCCGTTGCCGGTCGAAACCGATGCGTCGCGCATCAGCACCACGAGGTCCACGCCTTCGAGCGCGTCGTGGACCGAGGCCATCATCCGCCGGTTGAGCAGATACCCCGGTTGGTGAACGCCCGGCGTGTCCACTAGCACGATCTGCCCCTCAGGCCGCGTGATGACGCCCCGAATCTGATAGCGCGTCGTCTGCGGCTTGTTCGACACGGCGGCGATCTTCTCGCCGACGATCCGGTTCAGCAGCGTGGACTTGCCCGCGTTCGGCCGCCCCACAAGCGCGACGAGACCGCTGCGGTAGTTACCTTTGGTTAAAATCTCGCCCATCATCAACAACGCCTTCGACCTGAGAGGGCTATTCTCCGGCGGCTTGCAGCACGCGCCCGGAAAGCTCCTCGGTCATCCAGAAACCGGCCGTCACTTTCAATTCGTCAAGCGCCTGCCTGACGGAAGGGACCAGTCCCTTGTATTTAGCCTCGACCAGCGCGCCTAACAGCCCGATAAAAATTAGACCCATTCAGGCTGCCACTTTGCGCCCGCGACGCTCGTCCAGCAGGAGCAGGTCGGCCTTGTGCTCGATCGCGAGGGCGATGGCTTCGGCCTCACCCAAGTCCAGTTCCAGCGTCTGAGCCACCACCAGCTTGCGGTCTCGAACGTCCCGCATTTCGATCCAATCAAGCGACGGCATCTCCGTCGCGCCGGGAAGTCCGACGCCGGCGACGACAATTTCATCGTAAACAGCTTGTGGAATGACGATCTTGCCGTAGAGTTGATGGAGCAGCGACAGCCGCCCGATTGCGGCCAAGTTGACGAGCGGCGACGTGTCGCTCACCATGATCATAGCCGGCCCATCTCTCTGAGCGTCGCCATGTCCGCGTCAAACTCCGGCGCGTCGTAATGAACCGGAATGCGGCGGCTCGCCAGCAGGTGTTGAAACTCTATCCTGCTCATACGGGCCAGCCGACTCGCCTGCCCGAGCGTCAGCTTTTCCTTTTGGAAGAGCAGCACGGCCAACTCCTGCGTCAATTCTTCAGCGGTCATCCCGGCCGCGTCGAGAATCTCATCTGGGATCATCACGCTCATTACTGTTTTCCCTCATGCTCCGACGGTTGCGCGTCGGAACAGCGACCCGGAAATCACTTGCATTCTGAAGAAAACATTCTAACACCGCCCGTCGCGATCTAGCCTGCCGCGGAACCTAGTTCGACGAGCGCCGCGCGCAACTTCGGGTGCCGGTGCAGCCGCCGCACGTAACTGAGTTCATCCGCGCCGGCCTTCGCGCGGGCGATGCGAACTAACGCCCTCTTCTCGTCCGCCGTCCAGCGTCCGAGATCGGGGATGAGCGACCAGACGAGCGCGAGGTCAGAGAAGCAGCGGCGGGCGGCAGGGGACCAGTCCGCCGTGTCGACGCCGAGCGAGCGCGAGACTGAGGCCGCGGCGTGGCGGCGAGCGCGTTCGGCGTCGCCGCCGAAGCGAGCGGCCGTGCGCCGCGCGACGGCGAGACCGATGTGCCGGACGTGGAACTGGTCCCACTCTCCGGGCCGCGCGCCCGGCGCTTCGTAGAGCAGGTGGCCCGAGGCCAGCCGCCGCAAGGTGTGTGCGGGTGTGCGGTATCCGGGCCGGCGCGCGAGGTTGTTTTCTTCGCGCTCGCACAACGCGGCCAACTCGGGGCGGACGGGGCGAAAACCGAGCTTGCGGTAAAACCAGAACGCGCCGGAAGCGATGCCTTCTTCGTTGCCTGAGCCGCCGAGTTGGTAAGGTTCGACCGAGAACGTCTCGACGCCGAGCCACTGGCGGTAGAGGCGCATCAGCCGCGCGTAAATCCACGCCGACTCGCCTTCGCGGAAGGTATAAAAAAGGTTGAGGCCGATCTCTGTGCGCTCGAAGAGGGTGAGCGTCTCGGCGTAGCCCTGCGGCACGCCGTTCTTCAGGATGAAGGCCGCATGGTAAGCAAGCGTCGGCAGACGCCGCTCGGGCACAACACCCCACACGAAGAACTCGACGCCGCGACCCGCCTTGGCTCTAAGCACGCGGCCCTCGTCGCCGTAGGTAAAGCCGTGCAACTCGCGCAGTCGCACGGCCATCGCATCGCGCCCCATGGCTAATAGCCGCGTGCCCTTCGCGGGCGAGAGTTTTTCAACCGGCAAAGGCGCGGCCGAAAGCTCCTGGTCCAGCCGCACGTCTCGCCGCGCGAGCAGCGGCCCGTCGTGATAAAAGACTCGACCGAGCGGCCGCTTCGTGTGCGTGCGTGTCGAGCGCGAGTCTGCGAGTCGCCAGCGGAGCCAGAGCTTGAGGGCGTCGAACAGCTCCGCTTGTTCCTGCCCCGCGCGCGGCAAGGTCTCGAACCGGCTGAGCAGCCATGCGAGTTCCGTCTCGCCTTTGCCGCGCGCGGCGCGCAGCCATTCGAGGAACGGCACGTGCGCGTCCACGTAAGCATCTTCGGCGAAGAGCGGCAGGAAGCGCGGCAGCGTCGCCACAACGCGCGGCAATTCTTCGTAACCATCCCAATCGAACGCGACCCGCGCCGTGTGCGTTCGCGCCAGCCAGCGCACGACGTCGTAGCTGAAGACCGCCAGCAACTCCGTGCCAGCGACGCCCGCCGCTTCGGGCGTGACGAGCGCCGAGAGGTCCGCGCCCGCTTCGCGCAAAGTGTCCACACGTTGTTTGAACCCGCCGAGAATTTCTTCGGTTTGGCGGAGCACTGCCGCGTCTGGCGGATAAGCGCGCAGAAAGAGCAGCGCCTCGTGAAAGCGCAGCAGCGGGTCGGCGTCCGTGAACCTGCGGCGGGAGAGTTGCGCGAGCAATTTGCTTAACCGCTCACGATCGCGGGGCGAACCGGCGGGGCGTTTCAACTCTTCGAGGTGGTCGAGGAGTCGTGAGAGTGTTTGAGCGGGCACGTGCGATTCACTGTCAGCGGGCGTTCGTCGAGCGGAAGGTTTCTAGCCGAACGCGGTGGGCAAGTCAATGTGTATGCTGCTTTGAGCGGCATGACGAGCAGCAAAGAAAATTGTGGACAGGATTGACAGGATGCGGAAATGTCGGACGCGGTTAATGTAGCGATAGTGGCGAAAGTGGTTCAGTTCATATTATTGCTCCAGATCCTTCGAGGACAAAAATCGCCTTGTCTAACCGCCGGCTCTTTGGCGCGCCAACTCGCCGTTGAGCTTCATGATCTCTAGCGTCATCTCGGCCGAGGCATACATGTCTTTCACGTCGAGCCACTCTTTAACGGTGTGGATGGCGCGCATCCCGGTGCCGAGGTTGGCGCACTCGATGCCCTTCTGGTTGAAGATATTGGCGTCGCAGCCGCCGCCCGAGGCCATCGTCTCGACTTTGAGGCCGAGGCGCGTGGCGGCCGTTTTGACCAGTTGGACCACGCGCGAATCTTCGCGAACGTCCATCGCCCAGTATTCGCGGTTGACGTGCGACTCGACACGGCCTTTGGTCGTCACGCCCTCAACCGTCACCTCGTACTTCGCGGCGGCGTCTTCGAGACACTTGATCATGTGCGCGGTCTGGGCTTCGAGCTTGGCGTCGTCGAGCGAGCGCGCCTCGCCGCGCAACGTGACGAGGTTGGTGGTGATGTTCGTCGCCTTGCCCCCTTCGATGACGCCGATGTTGGCGGTGGTCTCGTGGTCGATGCGTCCGAGTTTCATCACGGCGATGGCTTCGGCGGCGATACGGATCGCGGAGATGCCCTGCTCGGGGGCGACGCCGGCGTGAGATTCGAGGCCGTGAATCTTGAATTCCATGTGGTTGGCGGACGGCCCCCTAGTGAAGAGAAAGCCGGGATCGTCCGAATCGAAGACGATGCCATACTTTGCCTTGAGCTTCGACACGTCCACGTGCTTCGCGCCGAGCAATCCCACCTCTTCGCAAATCGAGAACACGGCTTCGACGGGCGCGTGCGGGATGTTCTGCTCGTGCAGGCAGCGGAGCGTCTCGACGATGACGGCGCAGCCCGACTTGTCGTCGCCGCCGAGTACGGTGGTTCCGTCCGAGCGAATGATGTCGCCCTCGACGACGGGCTTAACGCCTTGGCCGGGCACGACCGTATCCATGTGCGCGCTCATCATGATCGTCTCGGCGTCGGGGATCGTGCCGGGAAAGCGCGCGATGACGTTGCCGGTGTCGCCGCCCACTTTCTCACCGGCGTCGTCGATCTCGACCTGCGCCCCCAACTCCTCGCAGATTTCCTTCAGCCGCAGCGCCACGCCGCGCTCCTGTCGCGATTCGCTGTCGATCCGGACCAGTTCGAGAAGCAGGTTCTTGATGCGCTCTTGGTTGATCATCTTTCTCTCCGTGACAGGTGACAGGTGACAGGTGACAGAACCAAAGCAATTCCCTTGTCACCTATCACTATTCACCCAGCACCGATTTTCGGGCATCCTACTACACGACGCCGCGCGCACGCCACAGTTGAAAGCAAAGGCGGAAACAGTCCTCACGCTAAGGCGCGAAGGACGCCAAGGAAGCGAGTCAGCGTCGCGACTTCTTTGCGGCCTTCGCGCCTTGATGTGAAATTTTCCGGTGTTGTCAGGCGGAGTTAACGGCTGATCTCGTCGAGCGCCCGCTGGAGTTCGTCGCGTTTGGCTTCGAGGGTGGCGTCGTCGGCGTCCGCGGGGACGCGGATGGGCGGGGCGATGCGGACGCGGGCGCGCGTAAAGGGCGCGGGTATCTGGAGGCGGTCCCAACTGCCGACCGAGACGTAGCGCGCCGGGGTGATCGAGAAGGGCAGGACGGGCTGGCCGGTCTTTTTCGCCAGCAGCACCGCGCCCATTTTGGCGACGTGACGCGGGCCGCGCGGGCCGTCAATCGTGAAGGCCGTGGGGCAGCCGGCGCGCACGAGTCGGACCATTTCGACAATGGCGCCGACGCCGCCGCGCGTGCTCGATCCGCGCGCCGCCCCGTAGCCAAAGCGCTGGATGAAGCGGGCGATGTACTCGCCATCGAAGCTCTGCGAAGTCATCACGACGATCCGCCGCCGCCGCCAGAAGTAAGTGGCGAGCAGGATGCGTTCGTGCCAGAAGGTGTAGATGGGCGCGCCGCCGCTCCCGCGCGTCGCCTCTTCCCAATGCTCCCAGCCCTCGACCTCGAAGCGCGCCGTGCCGCCGATTAGTTTAATGAGCAAATAAAAGAGTAGGTCGGCGGCGCGGATGAGAAATCGTTGCTTGAAGGTATAGGCCGACAGGTCCGCGAAACGGTAAGCCTTCTCGACCGCCGCTTCCGCCGCGCCGCCACGGGGCCGTTCGGCCGCTTGCGGGCGCTGATTTTCGCCCTGTTCGATGGATGCCTGCATGGAAAAATAAGGGCAGAGTCTAACAAAAAAGCTGTCCGTTGTCCGTCGTCAGTTGTCTGCTGTAAAATCTGCTTCGGCTTGTGCTGCGGACTTCCCGGTGGGGGCGTCGCCCAGCCACGCGCCACGGACAAAGGACTACGGACAACTGACCGCCTCGTGCTATAGTTCTGAAACCTCGCGTCCGGCGACGGCGTAGATCGCTGTCAGGAAAGCGGTTGAGCCCCGACGCGCTTTCAGACCCTCCCCAGTTTACAGAAGTTCGGAGCGAAATCGCTTTACCGATGGATACACGACGCATCCTGATCGTTGACGCCAACGAAGACTTACGCGCGCTGCTCAGGCAGGTGTTGAGCGAACTCGGCCATGACGTGGTCGCCACGGGCAGCCGTGACGAGGCGCTCGAACGCGAAGACCTCGAAGAGTTCGACCTCATCATCAGCGACCTGACCGACAACAGCGAGAGCGGCCTGCAAATTGTTAGCGAGTTGAAGCGCAAGTGTCTGCTGGTGCCCGTGGTCGTCACGTCCGAAGAGGCGCAGACGCACGGCGTCGTCAAGGCGTTCAAGATGGGGGCGGCCAACTACCTGCGCCGCCCCTATGATAAGGAAGAGTTGCAGGCCATCGTCGAAAAGACCCTCAGCTACAAGCTCCGCTTCGTCGAAGACATCAAGGTGTTGCCGTTCGTCCACGAGAAGATCGAGTTCGAGTTGCCGAGCGATCTCAGCTTGATGAACGGCGTCCTGCACTACCTGCACGAGCGCGTCATCCAACTCGGCGTCATCAATCCAGAGCGCTCGAACCTCTTCATCGCCCTCGACGAGGCCTTCGTCAACGCCGTCAAGCACGGCAACCGGAACGATCCGTTGAAACTCGTCCGCATCACCGCGGATCTGTCGGCCCAAGAGGCCCGCTTCACCATCGAGGATCAGGGCGAGGGCTTCAAGATCAACGAAATCCCCGACCCGCTCGACCCGACCAACCTCTTCAAGACCTCCGGGCGCGGCGTCCTGCTCATTTACAACATCATGGACGAAGTTGTGTACAATGACCGCGGCAACCGCCTGACCATGGTCAAGCGGCCCGACAACACCTTCGACCAGAGGCTGATTGAGCGACTCACTCCTACGCCAGACGACACCCCCCCGAACGGCGCCGGCCCCTCGGGCGAGCCGCGCTGAGGCCGCACCCGCCGCCGCGCCGGAAACAAATTCAACCGCATCCGCCGAACGTTCTTTCTGGCAATCGTGGCGCTGGTGGCTGCCCGTCTCGGCGCTGACCCTTTTTCTCGCCCTCTTCTTCGTCGATCCGTTCGCCGGCGACTGGGACGCCCTCGATTACACCGTGCTCGCGCTACGTGGCGAACCGTCCTCGATGCTCTTCGGGCGGATGCTCTTTCTTTTCGGGAACCACCTCGCGTTTCGCGCCGCGCACGCCCTCTTCGGTCTCCAACCCGAACACGCCTACCTGCTCTTTAAGTATATGGTCGTCGCGCAGAGCCCGCTGGCGGCGGCCGTCTTCTGGGCGCTCGTGCGCGAACTGACCAGTTCGGTGCGGACGGCGACAATCGCGGCGCTGCTGCTTACGCTGTCGCCCTTCTTTATCGTCTATAGCGGGCAGGCGATGACTGAAGTCCCTTCGCTGCTGTGGCTCTCGGCCGCGCTGCTGGTCCACGTCCGCGGGCTCAAGCGCCAAAGCGCGTGGCAAGTGTTAATCGGGGCGGCCTTCCTCGGCTTGGGGACCAACGTCCGCGAAACGGCCGCGCTCTACGGCCTGTGGCTCGTGGCCGGGCCGCTCGTCTATGGATGGACGTTCAGCCGGCGCAACCTGTTGCTGACCGCGGCGGCGTGCCTCCTCTTTTTCGTCTGCGCGCTGGGTTTGTGGGGCAGCTATTACTATTTTGACCTCGGCGGCTACCGCGGGGCGTGGTACGGCTGGGTCGAGTCGATGCGGATGGAAGAGGCGGTCCATCCGGTCTCGATCAAAAATTTCGTTCCGCTCTTCTTTTTCTTCTTCATCGCCGCGCCGCTTTCGCTCGTTGCGCTGCCGGCGGCCGTCTACAGCGAGTGGCGCGCCGCGCGTGGCTGGCGTTCGCCGCTGCTGGCGTTAGCCTTGATCGGCTTCGTCGCCAACATGTCGCTCATCTCACACTACAGCACGGTCATTAACGGGCGGTATCTTTTAACCGGACTCGTCGGCGTGATTCCGCTCGCGGCGAGCTTTTTCGTGCGCTACGAGACGCGGCAGCGAGAGGGCAGCGAGCGACGCGGTTTTCGCGTGGCGCTGGCAGGCGTTGTGGGGACGGCGCTCCTCATCGGCGGGACTTTCTACCCGATGGCTTGGCCGACGATCGCGGGGCACGGCCTGACGAAAGAATACCGCGCGCGGCTCGCACTGCTGCCGGACGACGCCGTCGTCATCGCGGGCGGGCAGACCGTCTCCGTCACGTTTTACAAAGGTGTGGGCTTAGGCCGCTGGGACGCGATCGGCACCGGCGGCGGCTGGCCTTACGGCCGGCTGCCCGAGACGATCAATTATTACTTGGACGCCGGCCGCCGCGTCTTCGTGGACGTGGACCCGCGCCTCTGGTTCACCGACAGTTGGCGCGCGCAGGAGACGCGCGAACTGGCCGACGCCGCCAAACAATTTCGCTTCCGGCGCGTCTCCGACACCATCTACGAGATCAGGCCGCCCGACGACGACACGGCGCGCGACACGCCCGACATTGAACGCCTGCTGCACAAACAGCCTTCCAAGCTCAACAAGCTGAGTCTGAAGTAAGTGTCAGGTGTCGGGTCAATACTTTCGGGGTTGGGTCTGACGGCTCCAGAAACCGCTACTTAATCTTCAACCCGACACCCGACACCTGACACCTGACACCTGACACCCATTATGCCCTACGAGCTTTTTCTCGCTCTGCGTTATCTCCGCCCGCGCGGGGGTGGGGCGGCGGGACGGCGCTGGGCAACGGCGCGCGTGACGGCGTTGGTCGCGGTTGTGGGCGTGGCGTGCGGCGTCGCGGCGCTCGTCGTCGCGTTTGCGCTGGCTAACGGTTTCCGCGAAGAGTTGCGGGACAAAATCCTGCGCGGCACGGCGCACGTGACCTTATCGCGCGCCGATGGCCGGGCGATTGAAGACTGGCGGCAGTTAGTCGAAACCGTGCGCGGCGTCCCCGGAGTTGTTGACGCTGCGCCGACGAGTTACGCGGGCGCGTTGTTGAGCGGACCCGATGGCGAAGCCTACGCGGTGGTGCGGGGCGTCGAGCGTTCATCGGGTGATGTTGCGGAGATTGGCCGGACGCTCGTTGCCGGGGCCGTCGAGCCGTTGTCACGCATGCCGGCAAATGCAGGCGGGACGGGCGTTGAGTCGCCCGCGGATGTCATCATCGGCGTCGGGTTGGCCGGGCGCGTGGGGCTCACGCGAATCGGTGAAGTGGGCTGGCTCGTCACGGGTGAACGCACTTCGTCGCCGGCGTCACTTTTC
>JBOGOY010000049.1:0-11170 GCA_050748185.1 Pyrinomonadaceae bacterium | reverse complement strand
CCGTCGTCCAGCACCGGCTCGAACCAGCGCACGGCGTCATAGGCGAGATACCCGACCGCCCCGCCCGCGAACGGCGCGAGCCTTTCGCGCGCCGCGAGGCGTCGGCCGCGAAAGTGCTCGCGCAGATAATCCGTGAGGCGAGTTTCAGAGAGCGTCTCCGACTCGCCGCTCCTTTTCAGCATCGTCTGGTCCCCGCGTCCACGCGCGACTAACTCAGGATGCGCGCCGAGGAATGAATAACGCGCCACGCGCTCTCCGCCCTCCACGGATTCGAGCAGGAACGAATAATGCGCGCCCGCTGCCAGACGCAGGTACGCGCTGACCGGCGTCAGCAAATCGGCCAGCACCGTCCGCACGACGGGGACGACGTTGCCGCGCTCCATCTGACGTTCAAACTCCTCGAATGATGTGGGCTGGAGGTCGAGCATAACAACGAAGGGAGGGGGCCGGAACTGTTCCCTTTTTCTCACTTAACCCCAGTCTTGAGTTAGCCTCTCGATCGGCCGCTGATCGCCACGCGGCTCCGCAGCCAACACTCGGCTGCCGCCGGGAGCGCAGGCATCCTTGCCTGCCTTGAGCGCAAACAGATCAAACGTGAGCACCCAACTTTGCGTGATCGCGAAAGTCAATTAGCTCGCTCACGCGAGCTTGCAGGCCGTAGATGCCTGCGCTCCCGGCGACGCGCACCATTATCACTTTCATGCCAAAGGTATTCAGCGAGCACGGTTCATACTCAAGTCTCAGGTTCTCTTAGCCATTCAGGCCGCCCGCAGCGCCGCTTGCAGCGTGAATCGTCCTTCGTACAATGCCTTACCGATGATCACGCTGTCCACGCCGCACGAGCCCGCCTCTTGTAACAACTCGATGTCCCGCAGTTCGGAGACGCCGCCCGAGGCGGTAACGCGCAGGCCAGACTCGCGTGCGATGGCGCAGGTCTGCTCGACGTTCGGGCCGCCGAGCGTGCCGTCGCGCGAGATGTCGGTGTAGACGACGCGGTCAACGCCGGCGTCGGCGACGCGGCGGGCGAGCTCGATCGCCGAAAGCTTCTCCTGCTTCTCCCAGCCGTGCGTCATCACGTGGCCGTCGCGCGCGTCGATGCCGACGCAGATGCGGAAGCCGAAGAGTTGGACGAACTTTTCGAGCGTCTCGGGCGACTCGGCGGCCAGCGTCCCGATGACGACTTGTGCCGCCCCGAACTCGATCATCTGCTGCACGTCGCCGACGCTACGCAAACCGCCGCCAAACTGCACGGGAATCTTCACCGAACGGATGATCCGCCGCGCCATCTTGCGGTTGGCTGCATTCCGGTCCTCGAAGGCTCCGTCGAGATCGACCACATGCAGCATTCGCGCGCCCGCATCCTCGAACCCTCTGGCGATCTCGACCGGGTCGCCATCGTAAACCTTCACGTCCGCCTTGCGCCCTTGTGTCAAGCGCACGCAACGCCCTTCTTTCAAATCAATCGCGGGAATGATCAGCATGATGAAAATGATGAATGATGAATGATGAATGATGAATTTAAGAGGTGTCTTGCTATTCATCATTCATCACTCATCATTCATCACTGCTCTTTCGTTCCTCCGGGGGATGCGGCAGGGACGGCGACGGGTTTGCCGTCTTCGGCGCGGGGCTCGGGTTCCATTTCGCGTGTGATCTGCGCGACGCGAATGTTGGCCTCTTCGTGCGCGGGGTCATAGCGGAGGGCGTTCTGGTAATCGCGCAGCGCCTCGTTCAGTTGGCCTCCCTGCTGGCGCAGGCTGCCGCGCTGGAAGTAGAGATGCGCCAGTGTGCCGCGCGTGGCGTCGTCGTCCGGATCGCGCTCGGCCTCCGGCTCAAGGCGTGAAATCTCGGCGTCGAGTTTAGCCGGATCGACGGCAACAGACTGGCCCGACTGGTTTGAGGCGGCCGGCGGACTGCCCGGCGCGAGGTTGCCGTTGGCGTTGGTCCCGCCCGTTTCGCCGCCGCGCTGGCACGCGCCGAGAACCAACAGCGCGGTGGCGCACGCCAGCAGGCAAATGAAGATTGTTCGTTTAATCAACATGAATGTTTGTCCGTTGCCAGTTTGCCCAGCCCGTCGCCTCGTAGGCCCGAGATGCTTTGCAGGTTGGCAGTTAACGATTATCTCGAACCATCAAAGATAGGGACGGAAGATTGAACCACAGCGGGCAGAGAGGAAAGCGATGAAGGCGGAATGATGAGTGATGAAGGAAGAGCAGATTGTCTTTCATTCATCATTTATCACTCATCATTCATCATTTGTCTTCTCTGTACCCTCCGTGTCCCCCGTGTTGAGAAATCTCCCGTCCCCATCTTGTCTGCTTCGCTCAATTGTTGTTTGACGCCTTAACTGCCTGTGACGTAAGGCCGCGACTGGACGATGTAAATCTGTCCTTTCATGAAAACCCACTCAATGTCCTGCACCTTGCCGCCGAAGACGCGCTCGATCCGCGCCGCGGCCCGGGCCAGTTGCCTGACGACCTCGTCGGTCAGCACCGCTCGTTCGCCCGTGATCGGCACTTCCCTGACGCCGCCTTGCTCGTCAAAGGTCAACAAGCTGTCTTCTTCGGAGCGCGTCAGCACGCGGACGGCCTGCGAACGCGGCCTGAAAATAAGTTGCTCGGCGACGCGCTTGCCCTCGACGACTTTGATCCCCAAGCCGCGCTTCGCGCTGATGTAGATGGCGTCCTTGTTGTCGCCGTCGAAAGGATCGGTCGTGATCATCACGCCGGAACTGTCGGCGTTGATGCCCTCCTGCAACAAGACCGCCGGATACACCAGCGTGTGATCGATCCCTGCGCGCTCGCGCGCCTCATAAGCCTCAAAATTCCAGACAGAGGCCCAGACCGTCTTGATCGCTTCGATTAATTGCTCGTCGTCGCGGACGTTCGGGACGGTAGAGTAGAGTCCCGCGCCGCTGAAGTTCGGTAGGTCTTCAGCATTAGTCGAACTTCTGACGAAAAGACCCTTGCCGGCGTACCCGGCCCGCTTGCGGCGCAAAACTTCGGCCCTCAGGCGAGCGCCCATCTTACCCCGTTGAATGCGTTCGCGCATCCCGGCGAGACGTTGGCGGCGGTGGGCCGGATCGTGGACGAACCTGTGCTCGTTCAGCATCTCGTAGATCGGCTCCGCGAGGTCGTTCTCACTGACGAACTCTTCGTAGTAGGCGATCGGGATCGTGAAGCCGCCGGGGACGGTGATGCCGGGCAGACGCGCGCGTAAGACTTGTCCGAGGTTGGCCGACTTCGCGCCATAGGCGTCGGCCATCCGCGCGTTCTGGTAGCGCAGGTCGAGCAGTCGCCGCTCTTTCAAATTGACGCGCGGCTTCATCACGTCGAGCCGCGCGGCGAGCCGCTGCTGATAGATTTTCAACTGGTCCAGATCGGCGCGCTTGATCTCATAGCCGCCCGGCTTCGTCTCGAAGTTGACCCACCAGCCGTCATACTGTTTGAACAACTCGTGCGCGTTACGGACATAGGCGTTCGGCACGCCCCAAGACTTCGCCAGCAGGTTGATGTGCGAGAGCGACGTCGAGGGCTGCGACGTGACGATGCCCGCGACCGGCGGCAGGTGAACCGGCACTTCCTTGAGGATGAGAATTTCGTTGAAGCCGATCTCGACGTGCTCATCTAATTTTTCGATGACGTGGACGCGGCCCAACCCTTTCGCGAGGTTGAGCGGCTGATACTCTTGCTCTTTCGCGATGTCGCTCTGCGACACCCGCGCGAGCCCGGCGATTGACGCGGAAGCCTCGTCCTGACGGAGCGAATTCGGCTTGAAGGCGACCGGCTCGAAGAAGCTGGCGTTAATCAGTTTTGCGGCGAGTTCAATGAGGTCCGCCCCGAGCGTGTCGCCCTCCCAGAACTCAAAGGTCCAGCGACGGACGGGCGTCTGGAAGGCGAGCGTGCCCATGATGAAGCGGCGGTTCGGTTTGAGATAGTTGTTCTCGAAAAACTCCTGCCCGCGTTCGAGCGAGAGGTAGGTGCCATTGACGAAGTCGCGGTGGAAGCGGTAACGCTGCGAGTTGACGTAGTAAATCTTGTTCCCGTCTTTGCGGTCGATCACGAACATGACGTGCGGCAGCGCATAGCCGGCATCGGTCGAGACGCGCGAAAGCTGATCGAACTCTGCGCGCGATGTGATCGCGGGCTTCGACTTAACGACCGCGGCATCGTCAGGCCCGACAGACGCCGCGGCGGATGCGGTCAGGAACAGTCCGAGCGTAATCGACGCGAGCAGCGTCAAGATAAGATTTAGGTATTTCTTCCGCGGCTGTGCCGCCTGATGTGCGGAAAGGCTGCGCCTTTCCGATTCACGCCTTGCTAAGCGAAGAGGCCGTGCCTCCGAGCCGCCCAGCCGAGGCATAGCCTCTCCGGGAAATAAACGCGGCCTGCCGGAAAGCCGAAGGCTTGCCGCACATTGGGCCGGCACAGCCGCGGGCAGAAGCCACGATGAGTAGTCTGACTTTTCGGCTCTAAGTGTTTCGCAGGACGGCATCTCATTCACCTCGCTTCCGCAAGTTGATGGCTTTCGCGTTCGAGCAATTTTAACAGAGCGTCGATGTGCCGCCGCTGCGTCAGGAAGCTGTTGACGTTGACGCGCAACGCGCGCCGCCCGTGCAGCACCGTGGTCGAGAGCCACGCCTCGCCGCTCTGCTCGATGCGCTGTTGCAGAGCGCGTTGCAAGTTATCGAGTTCCCGACCGTCGGCCCCGGCGAACTCACGCGGCACAAAGCGGAAGCAGCAGACCGCCGTCTCGACTTCACCCGCGCGCTCGAAGTCTTCAAGTCCGTCAAGGCTTGCGGCGAAGTATGCGGTCAACTCGATCTGGCGGTCGATGATCTCGGCGTATCCGCGCGTGCCCAGAGTTTTCAGGGCGACCCAGACTTTGAGGGCGTTGAAGCGGCGCGTGCCGAGTTGCCCGTAGCGGAAGAAATCAAATTCCACGTCGGCGCCCCCGCGCTCTTCGCTCAGATACTCGGGCGTGATGTCGAAGGCGTCGCGCAGCACGCGCGCTCCGTCTTTGACCAGCACCGCGCCCGCCGCGAACGGAACGAACAGCCACTTGTGCGGATCGATCGTGATCGAATCGGCGCGCTCGATGCCGCCGAGTTTCGCGCGGTGCTGCTCGGAAAGCGCCAGCGCGCCGCCGTAAGCGCCGTCCACGTGGAACCAGAGTTTGAACTCGCGCGCGATGTCGGCTAACTCGTTTAGCGGATCGATGACGCCGGTCGAAGTCGCGCCGGCCGTTCCCGCGACGCAGACGGGGATGTTGCCGTCAGAAAGGTCGCGCTCGATCTCGCGCCTCAGCGCTTCAGGACGCAGGTGAAAGCGCGCGTCGGTTTCGATCTTACGCAGATTCTTTCGGCCGAGGCCGAGGATGTCCACGCTCTTCTCGAACGAATAGTGCGCCTGCTCAGAGGCGTAAACGACGAGCGCGCCCGCGCCTTTGTCAGCTTCAGATTGATGCCGCAACCCTCGATCGCGCGCCGCCGACGCGGCACGATCACGCGCGCACTTGAGCGCGACGAGGTTCGCCTCCGAGCCGCCGCTCGTCATCGTGCCGAAACTGTCGGGTCCATAGCCGACGAGTTCACAGAACCAGCGCAGCACGCGCGCCTCGATGACGCTCGCCGACGGAGAGTTGCGCCACGCCGCGCCGTTTTGGTTGAGCGCCGAGGCGAGCGCGTCGGCCCAGACGCCGGCCGCGAGCGGTGTCGGGTTGAACAGTCCGTAGTAGCGCGGGCTGGGAATGTTCATCGCGTGTGGCAGCGCGTCGCGTGTGAACTGCCGCAACACGTCTTCGACCGGAAGACCATCAAGCGGGGGCGGCTCGTCGAACAAACGAGCCAACTGGTCCGGCGTCGCGCGCGAGCAGACCGGCGCGGCGTCGAGCGCGCGCGCGTAGTCGGCGATGATCTCCGTCACCAAGCGGCCGAGGCGTTGGTGCTCTTCGCTGAGGGAATCTGTCAGATCGCTCATCTTTGTCTTTGCTTCACCCTGCGCCAATCACTTAACCTAACCTGAGTCTTGAGTTGAAAACGTGCTCTTCTAGCGGCTTGGCCGTGAAAGTAATGAAGGTGCGCGCCGCCGGGTTGTGGCGGCAAAGTCGCGTGGTAGCGCGCCGGGACAGTCGGCCGAGCAGCTTAACTCAAGCTTAGGATTAACGTATCAGGCACGCCCCCGATCGCTTGGCCCCATGATGCAAGAATTTCTCCGCACACTCCAACATAACTCGTCCGCCTACGGCCTCGAACTGACGGGCGATGTCGCCGAGCGGCTGCGTGAATACTACGAGCAAGTCGTGGCATGGAACGCGCGCCTGCATCTGGTTGCGCCCTGCTCGCCGGCGGAGTTTGCCACGCGCCACGTGCTCGAATCGCTCTTCGCCGCGCGCTTCATGAAACCGGGCGCAAACTTTGCCGACGTAGGCTCCGGGGCCGGTCTGCCCGCCATCCCCTGCCTCGTGGCGCGCCCGGATTTACGCGCCGCCCTCGTCGAGGCCTCACCGAAGAAAGCCGTCTTTTTGCGCGAGGCGCTACGGAGATTAGAACTGCCAGACAGGGCCGCAGTCATCGCCGCCCGGTTCGAAAAGATCGAAACTCCCGCCGCCGATTATGTCACCTGCCGCGCGCTCGAACGCTTCTCCGAGCTGCTGCCGGCGATGAGCGACTGGTCCCCACCGGCCGCGACGCTGCTCCTGTTCGGCGGGGTCTCGCTCCGCGACAAACTCGAAAGCCTTGGCGCCGATTTCGAGTCGCATCTGCTGCCCCGAACCGAGC
Organism: Pyrinomonadaceae bacterium; assembly: GCA_050748185.1. Taxonomy (GTDB): domain Bacteria; phylum Acidobacteriota; class Blastocatellia; order Pyrinomonadales; family Pyrinomonadaceae; genus JACCRA01. The sequence continues at coordinate 4,392 of JBOGOY010000049.1, read as the reverse complement.
AGCGCTTTTTGTTCGTCATCAATAAGAAGTCAACCTAAGCGTATCCGCGGTCGCGACCCATTCACCGGCTGCAAAAGCAAACGAGGTGAGACTTGCATCTCACCTCATTGCTAAACACCGAACAGGGCGCGCCTGTTGCTTAGCGGACGACGCTGATACCGATCACCTGCTGCCCTTCGATGACGAACTCGGCGGGCGGCAGTTCTTTCTCCATCAGCGGCGAGAGCACGGTCGCGGTGTAGCCGCCGGAAGTCCTGTCGCTGTTCAGCGTGGCGACGACCGAGGGCGGCAGATTCGGCAATTCGTCAGTACCGATCACCGCGCCCGGCGTCAGCCGGAACAACTTGACGTACAGCCGGTCGCTCTTCTTGATCTTGTTAATCGCCGAGACCAGTTGGCCCAAATCCTTCGGCACGAAACTCTGCGCGCCGGAGGTCTGTTGCAACGCGCCGCCGTCGCCGACGAAGAGGACGAGTTGGCCCGTCGGCACGTCCGTCGGGATCGTGACCGGGATGCGTTGGACGAACTGTTTGCCCGAGTCGGTGCGGACGAAAGCCTGCACTTCAACCGTCTCGCCGCGGCTGACTTCGATGCGGTCGAGGGCGACACGGTCGAGCGTCGCCGCTCTCCGCTCGTCGCTCGAAACGATGTCGAGCGTGACGCCCTTGATGTCCACGTTGTCGAAGCCGCTAGACAGAAGCGCGGCGAGGGGGTTAGCCACCGCGCCCGACGCCATCGCGCTCGCATTGCCCGAAGAGAAGCGGCGTTCGAGCCGGATGGTGGGTTGTCCGGCCACTTCGATCGAGCCGTTCAAGCTGATCGTCGCTTCGCCGAGACTGCGCTCGGTCGAAGCGATGGTGCTATACACGGTGATGTTCAGCAGCAGCGGTGTCAGGAATTGATCGTTCGCCACCTCGTAGGTGAAACGCTCGACGCGGTCGCGGCTCGTGCGCAGGTTGATTGTGACCGGGATCATTTTGGGCGCGCGCCCGAGTTGGCCGTAGATGCCGGTCGCGCGGTCCTGCGAAATCGCGCCGACCATCTGGCCGGGGTTGGCGAGTTTGAACGAGTTGTTGACGTTCGAGATGACCGTCACGACCGAAGACTCGGACATCGGCATCTCGGCCGTGCCGAGGCCGAGGAAAGGGTGGCCGAAGGCGTAGATGCGCTCGCCGTCGCGCATCGTGACAGTACCCGAAGCGGCGAGCGAATAGTCGCCGCGTACGAGTTGGACGCTGATCGAGGTGCCGGGCGCGAGCGTTTTGTCAGTCACTACGCCGAGCGGCGTGATCGGGGCCAAGCCGCCGACGCCGGCCACCGGCAGCAGCCCGGCCGATTGCAATTGCGGCGCGAATTTTTGCAGGGCTTCGGGCAGGATGCCGCTGAAGACGACCGGCGTCGCGATCGGCGCGATCTGTTGTCCGACGAGGCCGTTGAGTTGCGAACCGGCGGCGACCGAGGCGAACATCGGTCCACCTGCCGCGAGCGGCCTCGGCCAGTCGAGTTGCAATTCGGTCGAGGCGAGTCTGGTGAAAGAGACGGAGCGCGGCCCCTGCGGGCGGGCGACATTGCCCGCATCGCGCTCGAAGATGTCGATCATCTGCTTGATCGGCGTGATGCCCGCGATGGCCTCGCGCGAGAAAGGGAAGCTGTAGGCGATCGCGCCGACGAGCCGGCCGTCGATATAGACGGGCGAGCCGGACATCCCGGCGAAGACGTGCGTCTTGTCAATGTTTGCTCCCGATAGCCGCGCGATGATGGCCGACTGGCGTGGCCCCGGAAAGCCGGGCAGCACGCCCAGCACTTCGACGCCGTACTGTTCGGGCTCCGCGCCCGTGAAGACCGAATGGGCCACGCCCTTCATGCCCGGCTTCACCTCTTCGAGCGGGAACAGCGGCAGGGCCGTTTGTTTCACGACGCCGGCGCGATTCGCCGGGGTTTGTGCGGCCACGTGATCGCGGAGAGAGCCGACGACCAACGTCAACCCGAGAACCGCGGTGATTCCTGAAGCGAAGATTTTTTTCATTAAAACACCAGTGAAACACTGCGGGGAGAGCTTTCCTGAAGCCTCCTGCTCCGGCGCTGTTTGCGGGCTGTGGGGAGCGACCTTAACCCTACGCTGACTATAGCTTTCGCGTTCTCAGCCGGTCAAGGCTGGCAACTGGTAAGAAAGTGTGGGGTGTCTGGTACCGGGCGACGGGAAAGTTCACGCGCCTCACTATCAACCGGCGCTGATTAGAGCCTGTGTGTGCTACCCGTTCCCTTCTTGTACCTGTCACCTGTCACCCGTCACCTGTCACCCTTCTTTGTTCTTGCCGCTTTTCGAGAGCGCGTGATAACGTCTGTCCGCTCTTAAGCTCTCAGGAATGACAGGTGACAAATGACCGGTGACGGGTCGAGACAGTGGCAGGTGACGGGTGACGAGCAAGAACAGTCGGCCACCTGTCATGGTTCACCTGTCAGTTTTGAGTAAGTTCTAAGTCGAGCGCGCCGGGCCGCGCGATCTTCAGCCGCCTGCCTTTGCCGAAAGCGGCGCGTGATCTACTGACGCCAGAAACAAAATTGTCGCCTGTGTCTGACATCGAGGGCTTTATCCTGACGGGCGGCGCATCGAGCCGCATGGGCCGGGACAAGGCACATCTGCTTTTGGAAGGCCGGACGTTTGTCGAACGAATCGCCGAGGCCATCTCGGCAATCGCCGCTCGCGTCCGGCTTGTCAGTTCACGGAGCGAGGACGCGCAGGCCGGGCTGCCGGTCGTGCCCGACTTGTACGCGCATCGCGGGGCGTTGAGCGGTCTGCACGCGGCCCTCGCGGCGTGCAACACGGAATGGGCCGCGGTAGTTTCCTGCGATCTGCCCTTCGTCACCGGCGAGTTGTGCTTGCTGCTCGCGCGACTGCGGACGGCTGACAGCGACGCCGTCGCCCCGATTCAGGAGGACGGGAGGCCGCAGCCTCTGTGCTCGCTCTACAGACCCGTGCCGTGCCTCGAAGTGGCCGAACGCTTAATCAACGCCGATGAACTCAGGCCCCGCGTGTTGTTGCGCGAAGTTCGCACGCGCTGGGTCGCCCCCGAAGAGTGGCAAGCGCTTCGACGCTCCGAACTCTTTTATTTAAACGTGAACCGCCCGGAGGATTACGCGCGGGCACAGACTATGATTGCGGATTGGGACCAGCGGATTGCGGATTGATCAGTTAATGAGTCGCCCCGGTTTTAATTCGTGCAGGCAGATCGGCGCGTTCGTCTGCGCCTCAGCCCGCTGTCTCATCGGCTTCGCACCAATCCGCAATTCGCAATCCGCTGGTCCCAATCCGCAATCCCACTAAATGTCCCGTATCAGACGCCCCGGAAAAAAGCTATTCAAGGCGCTGCTGCCCGTGGCGCTCCTGCTCGTGCTGGGGCTCGTCAGCGTCGTCGGCTGGCTCGTCGTCTCGGTGGTGCGCCCACCGCGCCGCCCTTATCTCCTCACGCCGCAGACGTTCATGGCGATCAGCCAGCGCGCCATCAAGGTTTCCGAAGAGTCGTGGCCGAATCACGACGGGACGCGCGCGCGCGGCTGGCTGCTGCGCGGCGCAGAGGGCGCACCGGCGGTCGTCATGCTGCACGGCTACGGCGCGGATCGGTCGTGGCTGTTTAACCTCGGCGTCAAAATCAATGAGGCGAGCAACTACACGATTCTATGGCCCGACCTGCGCGGCCACGGGATGGAGCCGCCCGTCGGCTCGACTTCGCTCGGGAGGCGCGAGGCCGAAGACGTGCTGGCGGCGGTCGAGTTCCTCCGCGCGCTCAAGACACCGCAACAGCGTCCGCTCGTCGGCCCATCGGTCGGCTACTACGGCGTCGAACTGGGTGGCTACGCCGCGCTGCTGGCCGCCGCACTGCGCCCCGCGGATGAGGTCGTGCCAGTAGCCCTCGCCCTCGACTCAGTCCCGACCGATGCCAACCTCCTGATGCGGAACGTGCTCCGCGAGCGCTTCGGCGTCACCAGCGGCCTCTTGCAGAAGCTAGCGCGCTGGGGGACCAACGTGTACTTTCTCGGCTCTTACGAAAGTGCGCCGGCCTGCGCCGCCGCCGCGCGTCTCGGCGGCCACCAAACCCTGCTGCTGACAGGCGCGGACGCGGGAGCCCTGCGCGACTCGACCATCGCTCTCTCACAATGCTTTCCCGACGACGCGCAGGTCGAACTACAAAGCGAAATCGGAATCATCGGGGCCGATCTCGCCTCCGCCCCCGGAGCGCAGGCCGAGGCTTACGAGCGACGTGTCATCGATTTCTTCGAGCGCTCGCTGGGCCGCCCCGTCGCCGCACCGGCCCGTTGAAAGATGATAGACATCTTGCAAAAGTTGTTGTCTTCCTGCGGCTGTGGCCGCCTGATGTGCGGTGAGGCCGAGCC
>JBOGOY010000048.1:0-11175 GCA_050748185.1 Pyrinomonadaceae bacterium | reverse complement strand
CAGTGGCCGACGTAGGCGATGCGCTTCGGATCGATGTCGGGGCGGGCGAGCATGAGATCGATGCCGCGGCGAAAGTCGATCACCTGCTGGCGCGAGATTTCGGACGACTGGACCGCCGAGCGGAGTTCGTCTTTTTCCCGCTCGAAGCCGGGGCGGACGTGAGGGGCGTCGATCAGAAGCGAGGCGGCCCCCGAGCGGGCCAGCACCACGGCCTCTTCGAGAAACTCGCGGCGATTACGCAGCGGCGAGCCGTCCATCATCCAGTGGCCGAACAGGACGGCGGCGAACGGCCCGCGGCCCGCCGCAGCAGGCACGACCAAGTAAGCCGGCACGCGCCCGCCGCGCGGGCTCGCATAGGTGAAGTCGATGACGGTCGCGCCGTCGCGCCGCCGCTGCTGCCGGCCCACCTCGCGCGCGTCCAGCGGCGCTTTGTCGTCGTAGTCGAACTGCCGCGCCAAGTCCTCGAAGCGCGGCCCCTGCGCCTGACCGGAAGCCGTCAGCACGACGCCTGCCAAGAGGAACGTTAACAACCAGATTGATCTCACTATCCTTTCCTCCAGAAGCAACCTAACGCCCGGCATCACCCGCCGCGCATCCAACGTATCAAGCACGGCGTCTTGCGGATGAGGGTAACGCTATTCAGTTAGATGGCGCGGTGAAAATGAAAATCTCAAGTAAAATGAATTGTCATAAAGGATCGGATTTGTGTGATCATCTGTCGAACGTCAGCGGCAGTAAATTCTGTCCACCTACCATGAGCAGCTTTATTCCTAAGATCGGCCAATGCGGTAATCTGCTTTTGAACGAGAAGATTATAAACGCTTGCTTTTGTAAGATCGGCGTTCATAGTATCTAGCTTTGGTTTCGCAGGTAGGACAATCTTATTACGCACACACCTTTCTTAATCCATCTTCCAGCACACTACCTGCTACGACAGCAGCGGGAGCATGGTAGCCGCTATCGAACAGATGTTGAGCCTGTTCAAGAAAGTCATCGAACACGTCTGCTTGGATTAGAACTCTTGGTAGTGGCTCAATTAAGGGAGACGGGGCAGCCAGTGCGGAAGCCCGCACGCCGTCAGGGCGCGGCTCCAACGCCCTGACGGCGTGCGGGCTTCCGCACCGTGTCCCCTGATTGAACCACTACCACAAATCTTACGGCGACGGCAAACGACTTCAACGCTCGTGAGAGACTTGCCTTTGCGCGACTTCGATGAGCAGGCGTAAGGCTTCGTTGACGGCCTTCGCGTCGGGGAACGCGGCGGCGACATTCGGTTCGAGCAGCACGAGGTTCGTGCCCGCCCGGCAGCGTTCGACGTATTTGCCGCGAACTCTGCCCTTCAACTGTGAGAGGTCATACTCGGGGCGCATCTCGTCTTTCGATTCCGCTTCAACTTGCTTCATGTGTTTCCCTCTCGGCGCGCGTCGGTTCACGTGCGCTGATGAGGCGAACGATCTCGCCGTCAGAGGTTAGCGCGGCGCGAGCGCTTCCAAGTGCGGCTGACGTTGACGCGCTTCTCCTCGCGGCGCAGGCAGTCCCAACAGACATAGTGGACTGAGTTGTCCGGCTCGGTCTGTTTGATGTAATGAAGGCTCTCTCGGTCGCAGCGTTCGCAGACGACGGGTTTCTGTTCTGGTGTGGACATTAGTCAGTTTCCTCACTCGCGTTACGCAGTCAATCTTTAAGCTGCGGAGCAGCGTCCAGATCAGTAGCCCACGGCGTAAGCCGTGGGGAATAGACGCCACAACAAAGATCGAGCCCTCGGAGAGGGCGAAAGAATTTCGGCGGCGCGGTGGCATCATCTATCGCCCCTCCGGGGCTCAACCAACAATCCTTTGACCCTTTCCCACAGCTTGCGCTGTGGGCTACTGATCTGCCGCGCCTCCGGCGCTCTTCGGCCCGCTTTCGCGAGTCACCTGAGGTACCTCGCTCAAGACTGTGGCTTCACGCGCGCCGAGATTGTAACGAGAGTTGCCGGATAATCAACACCCGCCGCGCCGGGGCCAAGCGCCCGCGCCGGGAAATGCCGGGCATATTTCCGCGCGCCGGGCGAATCCCACGTGTGGCGCGTTGCCCCCCAGCGGCGCAAGGACAAAGCCGCGCGGCCGTTCTCTTTCGGGTGAAAGTCGCGCTTCTCACGCCGGCCCGCTTGCGTGGGGTACAATCGAAAGCAATCAACTCAGAAGTGACAGGTGAACAGTGACAGGTGACAGGAGAAGGAAGTGAACAAGTAACTGGTGACAAGTGACAGGAAGCAAACCGTGTTGTCTTGTCACCTGTCGCCTGTTACCTGTCACGGTTTTAACTTGTCACCTGTCACTCGTCACTTTTGAGAATCAAGGTGATTCATATGTTGGTGAAAAAGTTTTGCGCGTTGGCGATGCTGTTGTCGCTGCTGTTGCCCTTCGGCGCTGACGGCTGTCAGACGCGGCGCTCGGAGGGCCGGGGCGGCAAAGCCAGACAGGGCGGGAAGCCATCACCGTCGCCCATCCCGACGCCAGCGCCGCCTGATACCGCCGAGCCGGTCACGCCGCGCGCGGACGGCAGGGAGAAACCTGTGAGCGGAGAGATTCAGATTTTATCGCGCGGCAACTACGGCGATACGGAAGAACCGTTCGTCTTTGTGGCCCGCGACGCGGAGACTTACGCGGCGCTGCGCGAGATGCTCAAGCAACTGCCAGCGCAGAGCGCGGAATTTTTCCAGACGCGCGCCGTCGTCGCGGCCTTCCTCGGCCAGCGGCGTTCGGGCGGCTACGCGGTCGAGATCGAGCGCGCCGCCCAGTCTTCACCGGGCCGCGCCTCCTTCAGAATCATCGAGCGAGCGCCCGCCAGAGATGCCATCGTGACGATGGCGTTGACCGCGCCGCACATCGTCGCCGTGGTTCCCGCCGCGTGGGACGAGTCGTTGGAGTTGGCTCTCGATTCCGCTTGGCAGCAGAGCGCACGCCGTTACAACTTGACGGGCGGCGAGTTGACCGTCTCGGGCGGGTTTGCCGGGGTTAACGAGCAGTCGAAGTTGCAAGGAACAATCAGCGTGTTGCGTGCGGGCCGGCTGGCGACGTTTCTCTTCGAGTTGAAGAAAGAGGGCGGGCGGCAGTCCTCGCACCCGCCGGCGGCGCTCGGCGACGCCGCGTCGGGTTTCATTGAGGCTGACGGCCGCGTGCGGCTGCCGCGCTTCACGTCGTTCCCGCTCACGGGCGCGGTCGAGAGCCCCTTCCGCGCCGCGGGGCAATTGGCCGACGGGGGGACCAAGCTATCGCTGACCTTCGAGACCGTGCCCGCGCCCAACATCGCCGACAACTTCTCGGCCGCCGGCCGCCTTGAGGCCACGGCTTCAGCCGCGCCCACGACGAAATCAACCGGCATGAAGAAGCGGACATAGACAACCTAACCAGAGCCAACTGTGTTGTGTCGTGGATCAGAGAGAGCCGCTCATCCACGCAGGGCGGGCACGGGAAAGGAAAAAGGTGAAGGATGAAAGGAGAAAGTCAGCCTTCGCTCCGCGCACTCTTCTCTTTTGCCCTTCGCCTTTCTCCTTTCACCTTTCCCGTGCCCGCCCACCCGCGGCCCGTTTAGTGGTAAGCTAAACGGCGGCCGGGCGCATCTCGCCGCCCTTCAAACTTTCTCCCCCGCGTCGCAAAGGAGTTCAAAATTGCCACAACAACATCACTATCTCAGACCTCGGTCACGCGCCCTCGCGGCCCTTTTCGTCCTCTCCCTGCTGTTATGTGGCGGGGCGCTCGGCCTCGACGCCGCCGCGCAGCCGGCCGGCCAACGGGCCGGACAGCAGCAGCAGCAGCAGCAAAAGAAGAAGCTTCCGGCCGGGGCGCGGGGCTTCGCTCACTTCGCCAATCGCGACGCTTCGGACAAGCTCATTGTCGGCGGGGCGACGCGCAGCGTCGGTGCCATCGCGAGCTATCAGGAGGGCGAGCGGCTGCAGCAGGCCGGCAAGCTTGAAGAGGCGCGCAAGGCCTTCGAGGGCGCGCGCGACGGATTCGTTCAGGAGGCCCGGCGACGGCCTGACGATTCGTTGGTCCAATATCACCTCGGCGTCGCCTACGAGACGCTCGGGCAATACGCCGAAGCGACGACGGCTTACGAGAAAGCCCTCGGTCTCGGCATGGTTCCGCCCGAGAGCTTGTTCGCGACCTACAACCTCGCGAACTCGCAAGCCGCCGCCGGAAATCACGTCGCGGCCATCGCCACCTACGAAAAGCTGCTGCAACTCCAGCCCGAGCTGGCGATGCCCTACTACAACATGGGTCTCTCTCACGCGGCCCTGAAGAATTACGCCGCCGCCGTCAAAGACTTCGCCGCGGCGATCCGCCTCCAACCAGAGGGCACCGAGGGGACCAACCAGCAGACGCTCGCGCTGGCCTACTACAACCTCGGCGCGACCCACGGCGCGGCGGAGCAATTCGATGAATCAGCCGCCGCCTTCCGGCAGGCCGTCCGCCTCGACCCGGCGAACACGGACGCGCGCTACAACCTCGCGCTCGCGCACCTCGCGCTCGGCGACCGCGCGGCGGCGACCACAGAGATCAACGCGCTCCGCAAGTCGAAGCCCGCGCTCGCCGACGAGTTGAGCGCCCTGATGAAAAAGTAGAGAGGATAGAGGGTAGAGGATAGAGGGTGTAAAGCGAAAGACATCTACCCTCTACCCTCTATCCTCTACCCTCTATCCTCTACTCATGTTTCGCGTCGTCACCTACAACGTACATAAGTGTCAGGGGATGGATCGGCGGGTGCGCCCGGCGCGCATCGCGTCGGTGCTGCGTGAGTTGGACGCTGACGTGATCGCTTTGCAGGAAGTGTTGAGTGTCGCGGGCGGCGGCGAATCGGATCAGGCGCGCTTCATCGCCGCCGAGTTAGGCTATGAGTGTCACCTCGGCGAGAACCGGCGACTGCGCGGCGGAGCCTACGGCAATGTCATCCTGACGCGCCTCCCGGTTCGCGACGTCAAAAACCACAACATCACATGGCGCTGGTGCGAACCGCGCGGCTGTCTGCGGGCCGACCTCCAAACGGGCGAGGCCGACGGCGCGACCACGCTGCACGTTTTCAACGTCCACCTCGGCACGGCCTACGTCGAACGCCGCCATCAGGCCCGACGGCTCGTGAGCGAAGACATCCTCAACAACGCGGAACTGTCGGGACCGCGCATCGTCTTAGGCGACTTCAACGAGTGGACCAAGGGGCTGGCCTCGCGTCTGCTCGCCGAACATCTCGAAAGCGCGGACATCCGCACACACCTCAAGCGCGCACGCACCTACCCCGCCGCGCTCCCGCTGGTCCACCTCGACCACGTCTATTACGATCGGCAACTCGAACTCGTCGGCCTCCGGTTGCACAAGACGCTGACCTCTCTGGTCGCCTCGGACCACCTGCCACTCATCGCGGATTTTCGGATGAGGTAGAAATCGTGACGACGCCTTCAGTCGCTCTCCCCCATCGTTATTCTTCTTTTGGTAGTGGTTCACCGGAGGAAGATGAAACCACGAAGATCAAGAAGATCACGAAGGTCATGAAGGATAGCCTTCAATGTAACAACGAAAGCCAATCGGCGGTTCCTTAATCGTACTTTGTTCCTTCCCCTTCGTGTGCTTCGTGGTTGAATCCTTCTCCTCTGATCGAGCCACTACCCTTCTTTTTTCTTTCGCCGCGGGGCGCGCGTTTTGGCTGGGGCTTTCCCGGCAGGGGACTGTGTTGTGGTGGCGGCGGCGTCCGGCGCACCTGATGCGCCCGCGAGACGGCCGGCGGCCTCGTCCGTGACGACGCACGTGCCGTACACCTTCCGGCTCTGCAAGTCGCCGACGAGGCGCATGGCTTCTGCGAAAGACAGGCCCGACGCTTCGCGCCCGCGCTCGCTGATAACGGACCAGCGGGCTTCGTTCAGTTCGCTCATCGACGCTTCTCATCCGAGAGAGTTGGGGTTGGAACTTGCGGATTCGAGTGTAAAGGAAGCCGCTCGCGAACTCCAAACAACCACGCCGGAAGCGCCGCCGCTGCGGCCCGGCCGATTGACTCGCCGCCGGATTTGGCTTACACCCTTGACGGGAACACTCTCCCGGAGGCCGCACAAGCGATGGGCAAGAAATACGGCAGCGGGCCGACGATCCTCGTGGTGGACGATGATCTCGATCTGCTCGAACTGGTGAGCTACGCACTCAAGCGCGAAGGGTTTGACGTGGTGGTGGCGGAGAACGGGTTCGCGGGGTTGGAACTCCTCGGCGAGATGAAGCCGATGATCGCGCTGCTCGACGTGATGATGCCCGGCATGAGCGGGCTGGAGATGCTCAACCGCCTGCGCCAACTCGATCGCAACATGCCCGCGATCATCATGACGGCGGCGGCGACGCCCGAAGTCGCCCTCACGGCGCTACGCGACGAGGCGTGCGACTTTCTCGCCAAACCCTTCCATCTCGACGACCTCATCTCCGCCGTCAACGCCGCGTTCGAGATGCGCCGGCAGCGAATCGGGATCGAAGTCTTGTCCGCGCGCCCCGACTGGATCGAATTGCGCGTGCCGTGCGATCCGTTGGCGATCGATCCGCTCGGCCGGCTGCTGCTGCAACTGAAGATGGATCTGTCCGACGGCGCGCGCGATCAGATCGCCTACGCCTTTCGCGAGATGCTCCGCAACGCCATCGAGTACGGCGGCAAAAACGATCCGTCGCAGACGGTCGAGGTCGGCTACCTCCGCACCGAGCGTTTCTTGATGTACCGGATCAAAGACCCCGGCGAGGGGTTTACGCTGGAATCGCTGCTGACGCCCGCCGGCCCGATCGCCGGCATCCTCAACCCCGAAGACGATCCGGCGCGCCACGTCCGCGCCCGCGAGGAACTCGGACTGCGCCCCGGCGGTTTCGGCATCCTCATCGCCCGCGACATGGCCGACGAACTGCGTTACAACGAGCGCCACAACGAGGTTCTCTTAATCAAGTATCTCGACGGCGAGCCGCCCGCCCCCGCGGACGACGAACTCGAAAAGGCGACGGCGGGCGAAGAAGCTTAAGCAAAATTTCAGAGGAGACACGAACATGGCAGCCATCCCCAAAGACTCCTGCCCACACTTCGCGGGCGTCAGCGAGACGCCCTCTTTCGCCTCTTCATCCTGCGCCGAGTGCGGCGCGTTCGCGCCGACGCGCGTCTGCCTCTCTTGCGGCCACGTCGGCTGCTGCGACTCGTCGCGCGGCCACGCCACCGCCCACGCGCGTGAGAGCGACCACCCGATCATCCGCTCGCTGCCGCTCTCGGACGGCGCGTTCACGTGGTGCTACGAATGTAACGCCTACCTGCGCTGACGCATCTGACTTCACCCCGAAGCCTCGCCCGCAAGACACATGCTTTATCCACCGCTCGGACCACGGGCCAGCGCCCACTCTCTCGTTTCTAAGCCCGAACGGAGCGCCCGACAGGTGGAGAGAATTCAAGGAGTTCATCAACCGTGGGAACGTGATTGATCTGGCCGTCGCCGTGATCATCGGCGCGGCCTTCGGCAAGATTGTAACCTCTCTGGTCGAAGGCGTAATCATGCCGCCCGTCGGGCTGTTGCTCGGCCGGGTGGACTTCGCCAGCCTATTCATCGACCTCTCGGGCCAGAGCCCCGCCTCGCTCGCCGATGCCAAGGCGCGGGGGCTGCCCGTCATCGCCTACGGCGCGTTCCTCAACGACGTGATCGGCTTTCTCATCGTCGCCTTCGTCGTCTTCCTCATCGTCCGCGCGGTCAACCGACTGAAGAGCAAACAGGAGGCAGGACCAGTAGTGACGACCAAAGACTGCCCCCTCTGCCTGACGACCATCCCACTCAACGCGACGCGCTGCGCCGCCTGCTGCGCCGACGTGTAAAAACCCGTGGGAAAAGGGAAACGGCGAAACGGCAAAACGGGCAAGCAGGTTTCGCCATTTACCCATTTACCCGCTTCCCCTTTTCGCCCCTCTTCATTCCGCCAGCCGAATGCCGGCGAAGGCGATGCGGAAGTGGCGGCGGAAGAAGTTGCGGAAGGAAGTCCGCAGCAGCGGCGCGCGCGTCGCCCACGATCCGCCCTTGAGGACGCGGTGATCGCCGTCGAACCATGACTCGGAATATTCGGGGTAAGGGTCGGCCTCAAAGCCGGGGTAGCCGGCGAAGGCGTCGCTGGTCCACTCCCAGAGGTTGCCCGTCAGGTCTTGACAGCCCGACGCGCTCGCGCCCGCCGGGAAGCGGCCGACCGCAGTGGTCCCCCAGTATCGGAAATCGTAATTGCAGCGCACGTCCGAGGGCTCCTCGTCGCCCCACGCGAAGCGCGGCTTGGCACTCACGCCGCGCGCGCCCGTCTCGCGGGATTGGTCCCACGCCGAGGCGGCGCGCTCCCACTCGGCCTCGGTCGGCAGGCGTGCGCCCATGAAACGCGCGAAGGCCTCGGCTTCGTACCAACTGATCCCCGTCACGGGCCGCGAACCGTCGAGCGCGCTTTCGCCGAACATCCCGCGCTCCAGCCAGCCGCCCGCGCCGTCCGGCCGCCAGTAGAGCGGATGGGACCAACCTTCGCGCTCGCGCCACGCCCAGCCTTCCGCGCCCCACCATTCGCGCCGTGCGTAGCCGCCTTCGTTGACGAAGTTTGCATATCGCTCGTTGCTTTCCAGCAGCCGGGCGATCCTGAATGCGGGCACGAAAACCTCACGCGCCGGAAGTTCGTTGTCATACACGAATGTCTTCCAACGGGACGGCGCGCCCAACGTGACTTCACCGGCGGGCTCGTCAACCATGTCGCCGGCGGCGGCGGCCGTGGGTGCGGCGGAGATTTCTTTACTCGTCAACGAATCGGCGGGCCGCGACTTCTTCGCCGGGTCGAGCATCTGAAGCAGGTAGGCGAGCGTCTCCTGATGCTGCCGCTCGTGTTCGAGGATGAGTTGAAACACGTAACTGCCACGCCGGAGAAGTGGGTGCGCCGCTCCGCCGTCGAGGCGCGACGACTCAAGAAAGTTCAACACCGCGGAGCGCACGCGCATGAGGTAGGCTTCCATCTCGCGGCGCGCGGGCAGGTTTTTCGACTCCTCGCGCGGCGTGGCGATGGGGTCGAAGACGCGCTCGTAACGCTCGTCGAGCGCGGCGTCGCCCTTCACGCGCTGCAAAATCCAGTAGGCCTCGAAGACGCCAATGTGCGCCAGATGCCAGAGGACGGGGCGGAAACCAAAGCCGGGACTCTCGCGCAAATCCGCCTCGCGCGGCACGAGGTCGAAGAGTCGCAGCGTGTCGGCGCGCACCGCTTCCAGTTGCGCCGCGATCTGGTTCCCCGGTGCGTCTTCTCGCATCTTCCTTCGTCTCCGTTCTCTCTGTCGCCTGCATCAGCGCGGCCTCGGAAGGCCTGTGTCGCCGTCCTTTTCCGCCTATGATAGCATGTAGCTACTGAAGCAAAACTGATAGGGTAGAGACAGGAGAAATGGACAGGATTAACAAGCTTGACAAGATAAACTAAATCGAAACACACGAGATGAAGACACGAGAGATGATCCACGAACATACACGAAGCAACACGAAACCAAAGGCACGAATTTCATCGGTTTTGTTTCGTGCTGTTTCGTGTGGGTTCGTGGATGAAGCCTTCCCCTCTGTCCATGGCGTCAGGTTCGATTTAGTCGAGCGATGGGCCGCTTGACCTCTTTCCATCTCGTCAATCCCGTCAATCCTGTTAATCCTGTCTGTTTCTTTCGCGTTTCGCATTAGACGACAAGGGGAATCAGCGCATGTCGCCCGACACTTCCCTCGGACAGCCGCCCGACGATCGACTGACGATTCACACGCTGGTGCATGGCGACGCCCGCGCGCAGTTTGCGGAGGACGTCGCGCGCGGACTCGCGGCCCAACCAAAGCAACTCTTCCCAAAATACTTTTACGACGAACTCGGCTCGCTTCTCTTCGAGGCGATCTGCTTGCTCCCCGAGTATTACCTGACGCGCGCCGAGAACGAGATCTTCGCGCGCTTCGCCGATGAGATCGTTGTGGCGGCAACCGCCGGCGAAGGCGAAGGGACGCTCACCCTACTGGAATTCGGGAGCGGCAGCGCCGCCAAGACGCGCCGCATCATCGAGGCCGCGCTGTGCCGCCAGCCTCAACTGCTCTACCGCCCCGTGGACATTTCGGCGTCGGCGCTGGAGACGAGCGCGCGGGTGCTGCTTCAGTCGTACCCCGAACTGCGCGTCGAAGCCTTCGCCGCCGACTATGACACCGCGCTCGCACACCTGTGTTCTAAATCCGGAGGTTCGTCCGCGGGCCGCACCCTCGCGCTCTTTCTCGGCTCGAACGTCGGCAACTTCGAGCAGGCGGAGGCCGAACAGTTTCTGCGCGCGGTGCGCGGCTGCCTGCGCGCGGGCGACGCACTGCTGCTCGGAGCCGATCTCAGGAAAGAGCCCGCGCTATTAGAAGCGGCCTACGACGACGCGCTCGGGATCACGGCCGCCTTCAACCTCAATCTGCTCGCGCGCATCAACCGCGAGTTTGGCGCGGACTTCGACCTGCGACAGTTCCGTCACGTCGCGCGCTACAACGACGAGGCGGGCCGCGTCGAAATCTACACCGAGAGTTTGCGCGCGCAGACCGTCCGCCTGCCGGCTTTAAACATAGAGGTGAGTTTCGCGGCGGGCGAACTGGTCCACACCGAAAACTCTCACAAGTATGACGCGGCGGAACTCTCCCGCCTCGCCGCTCGCACCGGTTTCGAGCGCGCGCGGGTGTGGACCGACGAAGCCGGACGGTTCAGCAGCAACCTCTTCAAAGCGGTCGGGGGCGACAACGACGACGCGGGCGGCGGGCGGTAACTTTGTGATGGCAACGCGCGACGCGAATAAATTCGTGACTGACGGGCACGAGTCCTTTCCGCTGTTGACCGACGCGGTGACGCCGGACTCCGCGCCGCTGTTCGTCGAGAATCTGCGGCGCGGCGCGAAGCAGTCGGCGGAGTGGTTATGCGGCGTCGAGTTCGAGTTGTTCGGCTACGACGCGCGGCACGACTACACGCGGCTCGATCCGGCACAGGTCCAGCGCGTGCTCGCCGGCTTCGCCCCGTCCTCGAACGATCTGGTTTTTGAAGACGGCGTGCTGATCGAAGTGAGCGACGGGCTGATGAGCCGCTTGACGGTCGAGCCGGGCGGTCAGGTCGAATTTTCCGGCGCGCCGCAACGCGCGCTCGCCGATGT
>JBOGOY010000047.1:0-11214 GCA_050748185.1 Pyrinomonadaceae bacterium | reverse complement strand
TTCTGTCGGCGTTGATGCGCCGACGGCAAACTGGGTTTATAGTTCACCAGCAAGGATACGCTGTTTTCTAATTTCCACACATTCTGATACTACCTCGTCGTGCACGATGCAGACCGTCTACCGGCGGAGCAGATGCAGGCGGTCGCGAGATGGACTAATCTCTCGGAGACCACCTTCGTTTGCGCCCCGACCGACCCGCAGGCGGACTACCGGCTACGCATCTTCTCGCCCACGAGCGAGATGCCGTTCGCCGGCCACCCCACAGTCGGTTCGGCCTACGCCGTTTTGCGCGCAGGGTTGCGGCCCAAGACGCCGGGCAGCCTCGTGCAGCAGTGCGGTGCCGGCCTCATACCTCTGCGCGTTGAGGGCGAGCGACTGTTTTTCGCCCTCCCGAAGCCCGCCCTGCACGACATCTCGGCCGAACACCTAGCCGCGATTGCAGACTCGCTGCACGTCTCGCGGCGCGAAGTGGCCGCCAACGCATTCGTAAATGCGGCGGGAGCCGCGTGGCTGACCTTGCAATTGTCCGACGCCGATGTGGTGCGCCGCCTTCAGCCCGACCAAGCGCGGATCGCCGCGGCCACGCCGAAGGGCGTCTTGGGGATGACGGTGTTCGGCCTCGAGCCGAAGGGCGCGGAGGCCCAACTCGAAGTGCGTTCATTCGCCCCGGCGCACGGGATACCTGAGGACCCCGTGTGCGGGAGCGGTAACGGGTGTGTCGCGGCGCTCGTGCGGCGCGAAGGGCTGGTTGACGGGAACTCCTATGTGGCTAAGCAAGGCCGCTGCATGGGTCGCGACGGGCGCGTGGAGATTCTATTCGACGAAGCCGACAAAATCTGGGTGGGCGGGCAATCCGTCACTTGCATCGAAGGCACATTGGAGACTTAAAGGATGACTCACCACATCGCCATCGTGGCGTCTAGCGCCGAAGGCATCGCACTGTGTTACAGGACGATCTATCTGGAAGCCTTACCATTGATGGGTGAGCACAACCATCCGCAGATCACTATGAACTCGATACCTTTGGCCGAACACATGCGGCACATCGCGCGGGACGATAACGGGTGAAGGTTTGACAACGTAGCTCCGGGTCGCCGGATTCCGCCTCACGCCCGACCTCGGAGTAGTACATGCCCTTCGGTCTCGACTTCGCCGCGCACCTCTGCTGTCAGCCTCCCGTGACACGCATCTATCTTGCGCTCCCCGGAAGGTGCCCAGCAGTCAACCGCCGGCGGCGGCAATGACCTAGTCAATCGTGGCCGCGTGCCACTCCTGTATGCGTTCGGGTCGGACGCCGTAGTGCTCCGTGATGGCCCCGTGCACTCCGAACAGCAGCGGCTTCTTCTAGGCGGGCAGGTGCGCGAGCCTGAGCGCGCCCGCCACCCGCTCGATGCGGACGTTTAAGGTGTAGACGACTTCGAATATGAAAAGCCTTTCTACCCTTCGGGGTAAAAGACGAAGAGCGTGCAGCCTGTCTCGGACTGCGGGACGTGCGACGACCCTGCGGGGTTATGTATGAACGTGCCCGCCGGGTAATCTCGCACGCCGTCGTTGAAGACGCCGGAGACGATGTACACCTCTTCCGGCCCCGGCTCGTGCACGTCCAGCCCTTCCCATTTGCAGCCCGGATCGACTTCGAGCACCAACGCACGGGCCGGGCCGGCTTTGTCCTTCCAGAGCGGGCGCACGCGCACACCTTTGAACCGTTCCCTGACGGGCGCGTCTTTCAGCTTACTCCACGTAATCTCCATGCTACCGATTTCCCCCACAAGGTATTGTGAAATGTCCCTTATGTCGGCAACGGGATAAGTCTCTCATCCCGCGGGGCGGGCGTCGCCCGAAGCCCGACAATCTAATCAGCAATTATTGTGATACGAAAGCGAAAAGTCTTTAGGGCCGGATTCAATAATTCTTATGGATTATTATTGCCGGCCTCTTTGTCGCGGCTTCAAAAATTCCCGGCAAGGCGCGCGACCGTTATGAGAAACATTAAAAATAAATGAGCGGCGCTCTAAAGACTCTGAATTGCTGTGTCGTGCAAACTTTATCTCGCCTCCAATGCTCAGCAGCGTTGCTTCTAATACCGTCGTCCGAGAAGGGAAGAGTCTCATGAGACGCGAGGACGCATCCCGTCTTTTTCTAAGCGGCATCTACATCTACCCGGTCAAGTCCTTGAAGGGAATCGCGCTGAAAGAGGCGAGGGTGGAAGAGCGCGGCCTGCAACACGACCGGAGGTGGATGCTCGTTGACGAGAATTACAAGTTCCTCTCGCAGCGCTCGCACCCGCGCCTTGCAAGAATCTCCGTCGGTCTGGAGGCGTCGGGGCTGTGAGGGCCGGCGCGCGACGGCCCCGAGCCGCTCAGGACGCTGGCCGACTTCCGGCTCGTCAACGGGGAGGTTCTCTTCGAACAGAGTTTAATAGCAGTCGCCCGCGGGGACTCGATAAGAGTGGGCGACAGAATCAGGATGATCGATTACGCGGACTGATTAAACGAACTATAGGAGGGCCCTGATGCCGGCATACGTCGTGGTCGAGATAGAAGTGTTGGACGAAGCAAGGTACGAACCCTATAAGCAAATCGCCCCGCCTCTGATAGCAGCATACGGCAGGCGTTATTCGGTTCGGGGCAAAGCCTCGGAAACTCTCGAAGGCAAGTGGCGACCCAAAAGGCTCGTCATCTTGGAGTTCTCTTCCGTCGAGCGCGCGAAGGCGTGGTTGAGCGCGCCCGAATACGAGGGACCATAGGATCTGCGTCAGACGTCCACGCGCACGCGGATGGTACTCGTCGAGGGTCTTTGACCCGGAGGCTGCCGGCAAGCGACTACCACGAAACATGAGGGTGGTGGAAGAAATGATAGACCTTAAGACAAACACGCGGGAGCGCGAGATTCTCGAAGTCCTCGACGCGGCGGTCAGACGAGAACCGCGGCGGAGTCGGAAGGGCATTAGAGCCGCCCCGGCGGCAAAGTACAGGTCGCCGCGCCCGCCGCCCGCACGGTTCGGACTCGGACCCCCGCGCCTCGTCCGCGGGTTAATCAATCAATACTGTGGAGGCGTAATGGAGATTAAAACCGTCCAGCCATTTTTGGAATATTACGGGCGAGTCCGCGAGCGCACAATAAGGGTGGTCGAGCGAATCCCTCCTCAAAACATTGATTGGACGTACAGGGAGGGCAAGTTCACTCTGGGAGACCTCCTCAGGCACCTCGCCGCCGTCGAGAGATACATGTTCGCGGAAAACGCGCGGCTTAGGAAGAGTTGCTACCCCGGACACGGTAAAGAGTTGGCCGACGGCTACGAGGCCGTTGTCGAGTTCATGAAGGAGATGCACGCCCAGTCGTTTGAGATATTCCGCGGGCTGAGCGATGAAGACCTTCTGAAGAAATGCGTCACGCCCGGCGGGGCGGGCATCGCCGTCTGGAAGTGGCTGCGGGCGATGGTCGAGCACGAGATTCATCACCGGGGCCAAATCTACCTCTACCTCTCGATGCTCGACACGCCCGCGCCGCCCGTCTTCGGTCTCACGTCGCAGGAAGTTTTGGAGAGGAGCCGGTAGCTTCGCCGCCTTTGCCGTTCGGGGCGAAGGCTGGGAACGGCGTCGCAAAACAGATCGGCAACGCCTTCGCCGCAGAAGGAGGATCGAATCGTGACTCTGCCCGCGCCACACGACTTTCATATCAGACCCGCCACGGGGGTGATGTGCCGCTGATCCTAAACTTCATCAGGGAGTTGGCGCAGCACGAGCGGCTTCTTCATGCTGATCCAACTGTCGCCCGAACCCGGTTGACGCTTAACCGTGTAGTGCGACCAACTCCTCCGCGTCGCGGCCCCCGACGCAGACATGCTTCGGCGGATTCCAGCTTTGAACCCAGACGGTCTTGGCGTTGACGAATTCCCGCAACCCGTGCGCGCCGAGTTCGCGCCCGTAGCCGGAACGCTTCACGCCGCCGAAGGGAAGTCGCGGGTCGGAGGCCACAAGGCCGTTGACGAAGACGGAGCCGGCCTCAAGCTCTTCGACGAACCGCATGGCCTCGGACTCGTCATTCGTCCACGCGCTTGCGCCGAGGCCGAAGGCCGTGTCGTTGGCGAGACATATGGCGTCCTCCACGTCGCGCGCGCGGAAGAGGAGCGCGACCGGCCCGAACAATTCTTCGCGGTAGGCGCGCGCTTGATTGGAAACGTCCGCGAGTACGCTCGGCGCGTAGTAGAAGCCCGGACGCGCGAGTCGCTCCCCGCCAAGGACGAGACGCGCGCCCGCCGCGATGGAGTCGCGCACCTGAGAGTCGAGGTCACGAAGCACCTGTTCGGTCGCCAGCGGGCCGATCTCCGTTGCCACATCGAACGGGTCTCCGACGCGCAATGACTTCATCCCGGCGACGAAGCGGCGCTCGAACTCGTCGTAAATCTGACTGGCGATGATGAAGCGCTTGGCTGCGATGCACGACTGCCCGCTGTTGAGCACGCGAGCGCGAACTCCGGTCTTCACGGCCTCCTCCAAGTCCGCGCTCGGCATGACGATGAAAGGGTCGCTGCCGCCCAACTCCATCACTGTTTTTTTAACGTGCCTGCCCGCCTTGGCGGCGACGCGGCTCCCGGCAACTTCGCTCCCCGTCAGCGTGACCGCGGCGATGCGCGGGTCGGCGATAAGGCTCGCAACTTCTCCCGAGCCGACGAGTAGCGTTTGAAACGCGCCTTCGGGAAACCCTGCACTGCGAAAAACCTCTTCGACTGCGAGGGCGCACTCCGGCACGTTCGAGGCGTGTTTGAGGAGCACGACGTTCCCAGCCATCAGGGCGGGCGCGGCCACCCGTAGGACTTGCCAGAAGGGAAAGTTCCATGGCATCACGGCGAGCACGGGGCCGAGCGGCTCGTAGCGGACGTAGCTCTCTCGCGCGGCGGTCAGGACGTGCTCTTCGGCCAGAAAGCGTCCCGCCTCATCTGCGTAATACCGGCAAACCCGCGCACACTTTTCAATCTCCTGCGCGGAGGCGCGGACGGGCTTCCCCATCTCGGTCGTGATGAGACGGCTGTAACGCTCCATTCGACTTTCGAGCAGTTCGGCGACGCATAAAAGCATCTCGCCGCGCGCGGCCAGCGGCGTGCGCCGGTAGGCGCGGAAGGATCCGGCGGCCAGCCGCAGCTTCTCCTCGACCTCTGAGCCGGAGAGCGGCTCGAAGCTCCTCGACAGTTCGCCTGTCGCCGGGTTAATCGTAGTTATCGTCATGGCACTTTAGGTTGCCGACCCGCTCGTTTCCGAAGGGCCGCCTCCGATGCATCAATCTCGACATTTCCAAAGTCAGCGCCGCCGCTTGCGAATCTCAAGACGAGCGCCTCAGAAGTTCCTCCTCGGTGTCGCGCACGACGGAAAGGTGGCGGCGTTCGGGGACGGAGAGTCTGGGCGCGAGGGCCTGCGCGACCTTCTCGGAGACGGAGTCTTGGACGGCAAAGGGGTCTGTAGCCTGCTCGTCGAATCTGGCCGCCCATACCGTCGTGCCGTCGCTGACCCTCGACAGTTGCGCCGAGATCCTCAGCCGCACGCCGTCCCTCTGATACAGCCCGTCGAGCAGCGCCTCGACTCCGACGGCCTGCGAATCCGACGGCGACCCGCCGAGGCAGAGCGCCGCCGAGGTCGGCAGCACCTTGAGTCCCCTCAGTCTGATCAGTCTCATCGTGAGCGCGTCGGCCAGCCCGAGGCCCAAAGACTTGTCGTCGTCGTCACCGCTGAGCGGCCTGAATGGCAGCACCGCCAGCGAGCTGATTGCTCTCTCGGCGGGCGTGCGGCAGGCCGCCGCCTCCCTACTGTGGACGCGCGGGACGAAGAGGTAGCCGGTGCCCGGCACGGTGACGATGAAACGGTGCTCGCCTTTGGCCTCGCCCAGCGCGCGCCTGAGCAGGAATATGTTCTGGGCGAGATTGCTCTCCTCGACGAAAGCGTCGGGCCAGACCTCGGAAATGATCTCGCTCTTCGTCATCAGCCGCTCGCCGCCGCGCAGCAGCACGAGCAAGGTCTCGAAGGCCTTGGGCGTGAGCGGCACTCCTTGGCCGGCGCGCGTCAGCAGTCGCCGCCGCACATCCACGCGGAAGCCCTCGAACTCGTAAATCTCTTTCAAAGGTTCATTCATCGTCTTCGGAAAATATGAAGCAGGTCATTCGTTTTAGAGAGACCATTTAGTCGCCCGGACGCCTTTACTTTTCCAGGGCCTGAGCGAAGTCGGCGAGCAGGTCGCGCTCGTCTTCAGCACCTACCGAGATTCGGACGAGTCCGTCGCCGATGCCCGCGGCGCGGCGCTGCTCGGCCGTGTGCTGGTGACTCCACATAGCGGCCACGGGTACGACGAGGGTCGTGAGGCCGCCGAGGCTCACTGCACACTTCGCGAGCTTTAAGGAAGTGATAAAGCTCTCGACCGCGCCGAAGTCGCCCTCAAGCTCGAAGCTCATCATCCCCGTGAACCCGCTCATCTGACGCCGCGCGAGCGCGTGCTGCGGGTGCGATTCAAGGCCGGGATAGTTCACCCGCGCGACCTTCGAGTGCTGTTCGAGGAACCGGGCCAGCGCCAGCGCGTTCTGGCTCTGGCGCTCGACCCGCAGGCCGAGCGTTTTCAACCCGCGCTGTAGCAGCCATGCGTCGAAGGGGCTGAGCACTGCGCCGGAGACGAGGGAGAAGTCCCACACCTGATTGATGAACGACTCGGAGGCGACGACGGCTCCCGCCATCAGGTCGTGGTGGCCGCCCAGGTACTTGGTCGCGCTGTGAACCACGACGTCAATGCCAAACTCCAGAGGCTGCTGATTAACGGGTGTGGCGAACGTGTTATCAATCATCGTCGTGATCCCACGGCCCTTCGCCATCTCCGCTATCGCCTTCAAGTCGGTGAGGTGCAGCAGCGGGTTCGAGGGCGACTCGACGTAGATCAATTTCGTGTTGGGGCGGATGGCCCCGGCGAACTCCTCCGGCTTCGTCTGATCCACGAACGTGCGCTCGACGCCCCAGCGCGGCACGAGGTCGCGGAAGAGCTTCGTTGTCGCCGCGTAGAGGTTGTGCTGCGTGACCACATGATCGCCCTTCTGCAAGAGAGACATCACGGCGGAGTAGATCGCCCCCATCCCTGAACTCGCCACCAGCGCGGCCTCGCCGCCTTCAAGCGCGGCGATGGTGGCGGCCACCTGCTGATGCGTGGGGTTGCCGTAGCGCGTGTAGAACTCGCTCGGTTGGGCGGACTCGCCCAGCGCGGCCATGTGCTCCGGCGAGTCCGCGCCGAAGGTCGAGGTCTGCCAGATGGGGGCCGTGACGGCGTGCGTCTCGTTGAGTCGAGACGCCTCGTGCAGGACTTTGGTCTGCAAGCCGACACCATTCGGTTTTACGTTATTCATTTTGCCAGCGCTCTTTCCTGTAACGGCATCACGCAGCCGAGGCGTGAATCGTCGGGTCTCTGATCATTCATGTCGTGTGCGCTCTATTAAATGCCTGCGTCAGGCGTCTCCTGTCGGAATGATTCCCGCGCCTTCCACCATCAGGATGACGGTTCGCCCGGGCGCACGCGGGCGGTGCATGGTGCCCTTCGGAACGACGAACCCCTGCCCCGGTGCCAATTCCACCGTGCGGCCCTCCAAGTCAATGAGGAACTGCCCCGCGATCACATAGAAGAACTCGTCCTCCGTCTCGTGCTTATGCCAGTGGTATTCACCCTGCACGACGCCGAGCCGCACTACCGAATCGTTAACGCGGCAGAGCGTCTGGTTGTACCAGCGGTCGGTGCAGGCCGCGGCTAAGGTCGGCACGTCAACCAACTCCAACGGGGCGTAATAAATGTCAAGGTGAGTCGCGTAAGGGTAGCTCTCTTGATTATCAGCCATGACCTACTTTCTCCCGTTCAGCACGCATGTAAACTACATCCATCTTTGTCAAAAACACGCTCACTCAGGCCGCCGTCACCGTTGCGCCCGAAGGGCGTGCGGCTACGCTCCGGCGAGCCTGTAAAAAATCGGCGATCCTCTCCAGCCCTGTGACGAACCCCTCCTCGGCGACTCCGAAGCCCAAGCGGAAGTGTTCGGGCATGCCGAAGCAGTCTCCGGGCAGTAGCAGCACACCGCGCTCCGCCATCGAGCTGCAGAACTCGCGCGCATCGCTGCCGTCTCTGAGCCAAGGGAAGGCCGTCATGCCGCCGCTCGGCCTGACCCAGCCGAGGTGGTCAGCGTGTTCCGCGAAGAATCGGTCGAGGAGTTTGAGGTTGTTTGCCGCAACCTTTTGCGCGCGCGCGAGAATGGTTTCGCGGCGGCGCAGCGCGGCGAGGGCCAACCATTCGCCGAGCGAGGTGTTCGAGATCGTAAAGTATCCGCGCGCGTCGGCGTACTGCCGCAAGCGGGCCTTGTCGCGCTCGACTATCCAGCCGACGCGGAGTCCACTCACGGATAGAGACTTCGAGAAGCTGCCCAGCACAATCGCTTGCGGCAACCGCGCGGCAGAGTTCGTTTCGCGCCCGTGATAGATGGGGTGGTAAACTTCGTCGGAGACGAACTGTATGCCCCGCTCCGACGCAAAGTCGTGCAGCAGGCGCATCTCGTCATCGCTCAGGGTCGCGCCCGTCGGGTTGTGCGGCGAGTTCACGACGAGCAGTTTCGTCTTGTCGTCGGCCAGTTTTTTGATCTCGTCCGGGTCAGCGCGGAAACCGCTCTCGCGCCGTAAGTGGTAGAAGCGAGTCTCTAACCCCAACATGCCGGGGATCGCCGCCGTCGAGGGAAACTGTGGTGAAGGTAAGATGACGTTCGCGCCGGGCTCTGTGGCGATGAGGAATAGGATTAAAAGGGCCTCGCTAGCGCCCGTGAGAACTTGCACCTGTTCGGAGCCCACATCCTGCATCTCGCCAATCGAGGCGCGCAGTTTCTCTCCGCCCGATGCGTCGGAATAAATCAATTTCGTCTCAAGGAATTGTTCCCGCTCGTCTGCGTTTAACAGACCCAGTATTTCGTGGGCCGTCCAGTGCGGCCCCGTACTCGAAGCGAAATCGAATTCGGGTGGGGCGTCGGCGAAGTGATAACGATTAAGCCACTCGTCAAGAAGGTAAGCAGGTATTGTCATTACTTTGCTCTCCTCGGCGTGCGAATGGAGGCGGTTGGGCCGAAGCGCAATGGCTCTATTCGTTGCCGATTAAACAGTCACCCCTCCAGATGTAAACAACTAAACTGTCAAATTGCATGCATACAATTTGACAAATAGCTAGAATTGCACCTAATTTAAATGGCGACAATAAAACTGTCAACAAAAATTTCACTATGACAATGTGGATTCCGGATTTGAGCCGACGTGGCGGCCCGCGTTATTTGGCGATTGTCGAGGCCATCGCCGAGGACATTGAACTAGGCCGCCTGAAACCGGGTGTTCAGATGCCCACGCACCGCGAACTCGCCAACCACGTCGGCGTCACGACAGGAACCATTACGCGGGCATACTCCGAGGCGGCGCGGCGCGGGCTGCTCATCGGAGAGACCGGGCGCGGGACGTTCGTGAAGGGAAACCTTTTGGACGACTGTTTCACCGCACCCTCGTCCGATGAAGACGACGGATTAATTGATTTGAGCCTGAACATCCCGCCGCTTTCCGCCGGCGACCCGCTCGGGCAGGCGTTAGCAAGAACGCTCTCCGACCTCTCCGCGCGGCGCGGCATCTCCGCCCTGCTCGGCTATCAACCCGCCGCAGGGGCGGACCGTCACCGCGCCGCGGGGGCCGAGTGGGTGGCCCGCTCAGGACTTAAAGCGTGGCCGCAGCAAATCCTCGTGTGCAGCGGTGCCTTGCACGCCATGACGGTCGTCTTCTCCACTTTGTGCAAGCCGGGTGAGACGGTCTTCACCGAGAGCCTGACTTACCCGGGAATGAAGAATCTTGCAAACCTTCTCAACCTGAGGCTACAGGGGCTGCCGGTGGACGACGGGGGCATCGTTCCCGGCACCTTCGAAGAGGCGTGCCGGCGCGGCGCGGCGCGGGTGCTATACACGATACCGACCGTCCAGAACCCTCTGGGGACGGTGATGCCGGAAGGGCGTCGTCGCGAGATCGCGGCCATCGCAGCCGCCTACGATGTTGCAATCGTCGAAGACGACGTACACAGCTTCATGCTGCCGAATCCGCCCCCGCCGCTCTCCTCGTTCGTGCCGGAAAACAGCTACTACATCATGAGTACGTCGAAGAGCATCGCGGGCGGGATACGCATCGGCTACCTCTTAGCCCCCGAAAGGATGTTTGAGCCGCTAGCAACCTCCTTGCGAGCGACGGTCTGGATGGCTGCGCCTTTGATGGCAGAGATAGCATCCGAGTGGATCAAAGACGGCACGGCGGACAGGCTGGTCGAGCAGAAGCGAGCCGAGGCTGCGGCGCGGCAGGAGTTGGCCGCCCTCGCACTCGAAGGCTTCGAGTTCGACGCGCACCCACTCAGCTTTCACCTCTGGCTACACTTGCCCGACCCTTGGCGCAGTAACGAATTTACTTTGCAACTCAGACGCCGCGGCGTGCTCGTCACGCCGTCAGAGGCGTTCGTGCCCGGGCGTGAAGAGACACCACACGCCGTGCGCATATGTCTCGGGCCACCGCGCAGCAGGACTCAACTTGAGAGCGCCCTTGCCGTCGTCAGGAGCGTGCTGCAAGGGACACCCGACCCCTGCCTTTCGGTTCTCTAAGAAGTTTAAGCTTCGATGTTTGTCCGCGCACGGGGGCGAGATTGTCAGCGGCCTTGTGAGCGGTGCGGCTATCTGCGTCTCCCTGATAACGAACGGGATGCCTCCGAAATGGTCGCCGTGCAGGTGTGTGACGAGGATGAAATCTATCGTCCCGGGGTCAACGCCGAAGCGCCGCAATCAATCAGAAACTCCGCCCGCCGTCCACGTAGATGCAGTAGGACTTACGCAAGCGTTGAAAAACCAAGTAATCTTTGGCTATGTTTGTTCCCAATAAACAGCGCGTCACGCGCCTTGATTACTGTCAATATCTGCTCAGTAGTCAACTCAATTATACGTTGACTAACACAGCCTTCCACAGCCAGCAGTTTAGTCACGACCAACTGAACCGCTTTTTGCGTGATGACAAACTCACACCGCGTCTGGTGTGGGAACAAGTCAAAGATTCGCTTGTCGCTTCACCAAACGCTTATCTGCTCTTTGATGACACGGTGGCTGACAAAAACTATTCGTTTGCCATCGAACTTGTCCGCCGGCAGTATTCCGGC
>JBOGOY010000046.1:0-11301 GCA_050748185.1 Pyrinomonadaceae bacterium | reverse complement strand
GAGCAACAGCAAGAGGGCCGAGAGGATGAGCGCGACAAGCGGCGGCGCGACGAAGCGGAAAGCATTCGTCTCCGCCTCGACGCGCAGGCCGCCCGCGAGCGCCACGGTCAGGAAGATCGTCGGCAGCAACAGCAAGCGCACGAGCGCCCGGTTCAGTGCGCGGCGTTGGTCCAACGGCTCGCTCACTTTCTCTCCCGCGCGACCTTGAGCGGGTTCAGGTCGTCCCAACTCCGCTCGACGCCTTGTTCGAGTTCCGCCTTCAGTTCGGCCGCCGTCCTCATTTTCAAGTCCGCGTCGTCCACCACGAGCGCGCCATCGGGCGCGAGACTGATCGCGTGGTTGACGGCCTCGATCCCCTGCCTGAACAGCGCGTCGTCGTTGTAGAGCCGGCCCCAGCCCTCTCGGTAAAAGCTGTAGGCGACGTAGAACTGCGTGCGCGCATCGCGCCGGGCCGGATCGGCGCGCAGCCACTCGTCGCGGGCGGCGCGGTATTGTTCGCGGCGGAAGAGATCGAGCGCCGCGTCGAACCTCGCCTGATCGATCTGATAAGTGCCGACGGCGGCGCTCGCCTCGGTGGTCATCTCCCGGATCGTGCGCGGCGCGATGGCGTAGAGCCAGACGACGAACGCGGCGTAAACGAGCGTCCACGCGATGCCGAGCGTTGGGATGAGTGTCTCGCGGCGCATTTGTTATAATTCCGTGTCGCGTTGAAGCTAGAAGATGCTGTAGTGCATGTCAATTAAAGAGAGGTCGGGGGAGTCTGCCCTCAAAGCCTTGAGGTCTGAACTTGCTTGGTCAGCGATTTTTGCGAAGGGGAAGCAGGATGCCGAAACAGACACCGAGAAAAGATCGCAGCGATATGACTGTCGGGACGTTTGAAAAGAAGCACGGCTTACCGCCCGGTACGGTCAGAAATACGGACGGGCGCGACACGCGAAGCGACAAACAAATCGGCACGATCCGCAAGGAGCGTGCGAAGAAACCTAAGAAGTGAAGCATGAGCAAACCGTTCAAGATTCGCAACGTCGAAATCAACCCGCCGCTCGTGCTGTCGCCGATGGCAGGCGTGACGGACGTGGCCTTTCGCGGCCTGCTGAAGCGGCGTGGCGGGATCGGCCTGACCGTCTCCGAGTTCATCTCGGTCGAGGGGTTGACGCGCAACAACCCGAAGTCGAAGCGGCAGATGCGCTTCTACGAGTATGAGCGGCCGTTCGCGGTGCAAATTTTCGGGGGCCAGCCAGAGCGGATGCGGATGGCGGCGGAGATGGCCGAAGAGGTCGGCGCGGACATCCTCGACGTGAACTGCGGCTGCCCCGCGCCGAAAGTCGTCAAACACGGCGGCGGAGCGGGGCTGCTGCGCGACCTGCCCCGCCTCGAAACGATCCTCACGGAGATCAAGCGCGCGATTTCGATCCCGCTCACGATCAAAATCCGCGCCGGCTTTTACGACAGCCGCATCAACGCGGTCGAGACGGCGAAGCTGGCCGAACAGTGCGGCGTCGAACACATCGCGCTGCACGGGCGCACTAAAGAGCAGGCCTACAAAGGCCGCGCCAACTGGGACTTGGTCCGCCAGATCAAAGAAACAGTCAAAGTTCCCGTCTCGGGCAGCGGCGACGTGGTGACGATCGAAGACGCGCTCGCCCGCTGGCGCGAGACGAATTGTGACGGCATCCTCATCGGGCGCGGCGCGATGGCGAACCCGTGGATCTTCCGGCAGATCGAAGACACGCTGGCCGGGCGTGCTCCTTTCCAGCCGACGCTCGAAGACAAGCGCGGCGTGCTGCTCGAATACTTCGAGTTGCTGCGTGACGACATGCCCGAGTTGGCGGCCATCGGGCGGATGAAGCAACTCGCGGGGCAGTTCACTAAGGGACTATCGGGCGGCTCGCGCTTCCGCCAAGTGATCTACCACTCGCACTCGGTCACAGAGGTGCTGGATCGGATTGAAGAGTATTTCGAGACCGTCGCGGCCGGGGACACCTACGTCGGAGAGGGCGGCCTAGTCGAAGAGCCAGAACAGGAAGCGCCCGCACTCGATTCGTGCGAGGCAGCAGCGGCGTATGAAGTCTGAAGGGAGACTAATGGCAGACAAAGGGACCATTCATAACGCGAGCGCCGACCTCGTCGAGCAGGAGCGCGTGAAGGAGACGGAGGACGCCGCCGCGCCTGATGCGCCCACGGCCGTCGAAGAGAACGACGGCATGAGCACCATCCTCAGCGGCGGCGAGCCGACCGACGGCGTGCAGCAGAACGAGGGCGAACTTTCCGAATAATCATCGCCGACATCAAGACCCGGAGGCGCAAAGCTGAAGTCGCTGTCAGCCTTTGTGCCTCCGCGTCCGTGCGTGTGGGCTTATTCTCCGATGTGCTCGATCTCTCGCTCAAGGGCGCGCAGCGTGCGCCGGAGCATTTCGCGGTGGGCCGGGTTAGTAGCGCGTTCGAGTTGTTCGAGTGTGCGGCCGCGCGAGAGTTGCAATGAGGCAAGTCGCTCACGCCGGGCGCGGGCTTCGGGCGAATCGTCACGCGGAGCGCGCGCCTCTTCCAGCGCGCGCCGCTCGGCCTCCTGCTGCTGGTCTTCGACCGCTTTGCTTTCCCATCCTCTCGCCATAATCAATCAGGGTTTCAGGCTTAAAGTTTCAAGTTTGAGGTCTGAGGTTTGAAATTGGAGACTTGCCAGACCTTAAACTTCAAACCTGAAACCACTTACAACCCGAGCGGGCGCGGCGGCGTGCCGCCGAGGAACCAACTCGCGCCGACTTTCAAGCGGTGCTGCCAAGTGGGCAGGCGCGAAGTGTACAAGGCGAAGCGGGCTTGGCGGGCGACGGCTCCGCTGACGACGCGGCCGCCGGCCAGAACCGCCGCGTTTTCGGTGCCGAGGCTAACGGCCTCGCCCAGTTCGGCGAAGCGCTTGGTCTTCTGCGGCCCCCCGCCGATGAACGCGCGGATGTTGTGGACGGCCAGATCAGATTCTTGAAAGGCGAGTTGCGCCGTGCCCGCGAGCGTCGGCGCGACCTCCGGGTAGAGCGCGATGTCGCCGAGCGCGAAGACGTTTTTTAAGCCTTTCACTTGCAGGGTTGGCTCGACGAGGACGAGGCCGCGTCGATCTCTGGGAAGGTTCAACTTTTCCACCAGCGGGTTGACGCGCACGCCCGCCGTCCAGACCACCGCCGAGACCTTAACTTCCGTTTCCCTGCCGCCGTGCTCGAAGACGACGGCGTTTTCAGTCACGCGCTTAACGCGCGTCTCGGTGTGGACCTCGACGTTCGCGTCTTGCAGCGCCGCCTCGACCACGCGCCGGATGTCTTCGTCCATGCCCGGCACCACTTGCGAAGCCATCTCCACGACGATCACGCGCGCCTCACCCTTCAGTCCGCGCCGGTGGAAGGCATCGCGCATCAGGTCGCTCATTTTGGTCGAAAGCTCGACCCCGCTCGCGCCCGCGCCGACGACGGCGAAAGTCGCGACCGCGCGCGCATCCTGCGGGGCGGCGTCGGGCGGGATGCGGTCGAGCGTATCGATCATCCGTTGTCGCAACTCATCGGCGTGCCTCAGCTTACGAAACGGCAGGGCGTACCTCTCCGCGCCCTCGATGCCCCAGAAATTCGTCACACCGCCGACGGCCAGCACCAGCGCGTCATACTCGAGCCGGCGCACGCGGCCCGCGATCGTCGCCTCGCGCGCCTTGAAGTCAATCTCGGTCACCGCTCCCTGAATGAAGCGGATACGGTCGTTAATCAGTTCCTTGTGGTGCGGGGCGATGTGCCACGCTTCGACCTCGCCGCTCATGTACTCATAGAGCATCGGCGCGAAGAGGAAGTGATCTTCGTTGCTGACGAGCGTCACCTCGGCTTGGTCCACCAGCCCCAAAGCCGTAAACAGCCCCCCGAAACCGCCCCCGACGACGAGGATGCGTGCCTTTCCATTTGCCATCGAGTCCACTCCTGTCTGAAATCTCGCTGAGGTTTGACGGGCATGGTAACAGAGAAAGATCTAAGTCGCACTGGTTAAGCAAACCAGTTGATGCCTTGCTCGTGGCTGAACTCCTGTCCCAAACTCGTGGGTTTAGATTTAGAGCTGGTTGCAAAATTAAGCTTTGAGCAAGCAATAAAGAGCTATCGCTTTAATTTTGCAACCAGCTCTTAGGCCGAACTGTTCTCGAAGTAAGCCGCGTTAGCTTGGCGCAACCGCGCTTGGTCCCTCAAAAAATCTGTTGACGTAAATGACGGACAGGTGTAGTTTGCGCTCACTCTCTTTACGGGCCCACCTCGCGGCCGAGTGTTGGACCTGCTGCCTCACGTAAACGATCCACCCAATCGCTGACGTAAAGAGATCTTCCTCGCTGAAGCACTCAGGCGACCTTATCCTTCGCGCTTAGTTTCATCGCCAGAGAGTGCAATCGCGGCTTAACCCACCAAGGAGTCGCAGGTCATGACGCGCCTTACCCGCTTTGTGTCCGGTTCGTTCCGCCACCTCCTGAGCCTCACGCTCTCTTACGCGCTGATCGTTTCGCTGTGGAGTCCTTTGCTGCTCAAGCGGGTTGATGCCGCGCCCGACGCGGCGAAGAAATTCCGGCCACCCGCAACGGTCTCGCTGGCGAACCAGCAGCAGCGTCGAGACGGTGAACTGATCGTCCGTTTCCGCGAGGAGGCAACAGAGCAGGAGCGGAACACGCTGGCGGCAGCGAGAGGCGTGCGGCGCGCCGGAGCTTTGCGCGGCGAGTCGCGCGTCGAGCGGCTGGAGTTACTGGCGGCCGGGCAAAACCCGGAGGCGTTGGCGGTGGCCCTGCGTGCTCATCCGGCGGTCGAGTTCGCCGAGCCGAATTTCCTCATCAGGCGCGACGACGTGACGCCCAACGATCCGCGCTTCGGCGAGCAATGGGCGCTTCGCAATACGGGCACGGGCGGCGGACAAGTCGGCGCGGACATTCGTGCTGGCGCGGCATGGGAACGAACGACGGGCACGTTAGCCACGACCATCGCCGTCATCGACAGCGGGATCGATTTCACGCATCCCGACCTGCAAAACAATCAGTGGATCAATCGTCGCGAGCGTGACAACAACCGTGACGACGACCGCAACGGCATGGTTGACGACCTGTCCGGCTGGGACTGGATAAACGACAGCGGCGGGATCCGAGATGAGCAAGGACATGGGACCAGAGTCGCCGGCATCATCGCGGCGCAGGGCGACAATGGGATCGGCATTTCGGGAGTGATGTGGCGGGCGGGCCTGATGAGTTTG
The DNA here is from genome assembly GCA_050748185.1 of Pyrinomonadaceae bacterium. Lineage (GTDB taxonomy): Bacteria > Acidobacteriota > Blastocatellia > Pyrinomonadales > Pyrinomonadaceae > JACCRA01. Next base: position 6,057 of record JBOGOY010000046.1, on the reverse strand, counting down.
CGCGTACTGGATAACACGGGGACGGGCAATGTGGCTGACGCGGTTGAAGCGATTGATTACGCGGTGGCGCAGGGCGCGCACGTCATCAATTGTTCGTGGGGGCTGGACCAAGAGTCCGCCATTTTGCGGGATGCGATTGTGCGCGCCGGGAGACGCGGCGTGGTGGTCGTCTGTGCGGCGGGCAACAACGGGCAGAATATTGATGGGTCGCCTTACTATCCGGCCTCTTTCGGCTTGTCGAACCTGATCACGGTCGCCGCGACGGACAGCTTCGATCAACTCACTTCATGGTCGAACTGGGGCGCGTCTCGCGTCACAGTCGGCGCGCCGGGCGTCGATCTACTGACGACGCAAATGGGTGGCGATTACACGACGATGACCGGAACCTCCGCCGCCGCGCCGCTCGTCACCGGCATCGCGGGGCTCGTCAAGACGGTGCGCCCGTGGCTGAGCGCCGCCGGCACTGTTACCGCCGTCGTCGAAGGAGCAAGGCAGTCGGCCGGACTCGCCGGCAAAGTGTCGTCGAGCGGAGTGGCAAACGCCGCGGGAACTATCAGGGCGTTGCGCGGGACCGGCTTTGATTACGGCTCGGGGAATGGAAGCCATCAGCGGCCGGGGAACGGTCAGGCGCGACCCCGGCCGGGTAATAACCCCGGCCGCAGCGAAGATTATCGCGGCCGTGCGCCCGATCCAACCAGAGGCGCGCCCGACGCCGACCCGGCTAGACGCAATATGCCTAATCTTGACGAGGAACGTCGCCGGACGCCCGACCTGCCGGCGGCTCCGGCGTCCATCCGGGCTAATGATTTAGGACGTTGCGATTCAGGTTGTAGCGGCTCCTTCCCGCCGGGCAGCGGGACCGATCCACATTTTACGGTGCAACGGATCGAGCCTGTCAACCAGACCGGACAAGATGGCGTTGATCTCGGCTCGCGCAACTTCAATTGGAGCGCACAACTGCTCAACCTCAAAGGCCGAGCCGACTTGGATTTCACGCTCTCGCTCGCTTACAACTCGCTGGTCTGGACGAAGCAAAGCGGGAGAATGAGATTCAATCCTGCTCGTGGATTTCCCGGAGCCGGCTTCCGCACCGGTTTCCCGACCTTGCAGCCGCGCTATAACCAGTTCGAGCAGATCGTTGCATACTTGATGGTGCTGCCATCGGGCGGACAAGTGGAGTTGAAGAGGGTTATTTTAACTGGTAAGTACGAGTCGTTCGATGGCACATACATGCAATTAACGCACGAGGGAGGCGGGGCCGTAGTTCGCACGACCGATGGCACGCAGATGACTTTCTCTCCTTCAGTTGACGATGAAATGCGGTGTACGCAGATTAAAGACCGCAACGGCAATTACATCTCGATCACCTACAACGGTCTGGGCCGCCCGACAACCGTGACGGACACGTTGGGGCGCGTGGTCACTTTCAGATACGACGCTAACGATTATCTCGTGGCGATTGAGCAACCGTGGATGGGCGGCGTAACGCATCAATGGGCGACATTCAGTTACGGCTCGCTCCCCATTCAGACTAATTTCCGTAACACGGACGGGACGCCGATTCCGGTCGAGGGGCCGGCGAATGGTACGAGCATCCCGGTGTTGACCAAAGTTGGATTGGGCGACGGCTCAAGCTATGAGTTCAGTTACAACTCGTGGGGGCAGGTCCACAAGATCACCAACAAGGCGGCTGACTTTTACACCAATGCTTACACACGCTACAGCCTGCCGCTCAACGCGACGAACCCGGAATCCGACTGCCCGCGTTTCAGGGAAAAATACGAATGGGCATATGACTGGAACAACGGGGCCGAGGCGGTAACGGTTTACAGCGTCGATCCGAACAACGCCTGGAGTCAAATGACGCTGCCGGACGGCCTCACCATTCACAAAGAATACTTCGCCACCAGCGGCTGGCAGAAGGGGCTGACCACGAGGACGGAGACAATTTATAGCGGCGTGGTCAGGCAGTGGTCCGCCATCGAATGGACTCAGGACGACACCAATCTGACTTATCAGCGCAATCCGCGACCACTTGTGACTGAGACCGGAGACGCGGAGGGGAATCATCTCCGCACGCGCTATGCGTACACCCCGCCGAACGAATTCAGCCTGCCGCGCGAGGTGACGGAGTATGCGGTGAGCGGAACGACCGAAACGGTGCTGCGGCGCACGACTACCGCTTATTCGTTCAATCCCAGCTACCTCGACCGGCGCATCATCGGGCTGGTGTTGGCCCGAGAGGTGCGTGACGGCGGCGGCGTCTTGGTTTCGCAGACTCATTACGGTTATGACTACATCAACGAGTTTTTGACCGCGACGGCGCAACCGCCCACGCAGCACGATCCGGCTTACGGCGCGGGCTTCGCGGTGCGCGGCAACCTGTCGATCACGCGCCGGTTCGACGCCAACGATCCGAACAATTCCAGCAGGTGGCTGGACACGCTCTTCGGATATCACATCACGGGGGCGCAAACTTTTACCGTCGATCCGGTGGGGCATCAAACCCGCGCCTCTTACTATGATTCGTTCTCGGATGGGACCAATCGCAACACCTTCGCTTATCCGACCGTGGTGACTGACGGGGATAATTACTCGTCAACTAGGCAGTACCGCTTCGACATTGGCGAAGTGAGCCGCGAGCAGAACCCGAAGGGCGCATTTCAGACGACTAACTACGACGCGGCAGGGCGCATTCAGCAAGTGACCAACGGCATTAACGGCTATTACACGAGATGGTCGTATCCCAACAGCCTGCTCGGCGTGTACACGTATTCTCCCAGCCAATACGGAAGCGGCGAGGTCTTCGCCGGCAGGTTCCTCGACGGCGCGGGGAGAGTGCGTCGGACCAGCGTCGATCACCCGAACAGCAGCGGCGGCTACAGCGCCCAGCAGGTTGACTACGACGTGTTGGGCCGCGTCGTGCGTCAATCCAATCCGACCGAAAGCACCGGAATGTGGAGCGCCGCCGGAGACGACTCGGCGGGCGGTTGGCGCTGGACTTCGCAGGAGTACGATTGGAAAGACAGACCGACGCGGACGACCAACACTGACAACACGACGCGGGAGACGGTTTACACCGGATGCGGCTGCGCCGGCGGCGAGACGCAGATGTGGAGGGATGAAAGCGGGCGCTGGCGGCGGCTGATTAACGATCCGCTCGGACGGTTGAGGCAAGTTGACGAGTTGACGCGGGACCGGAGCCTCTACGCGACGACGACTTACACCTACAACGGCCGCGATCAGGTGACACAGATTAATCAGGCCGGGCAGATTCGCACCTTCGAGTACGACGGGCACGGGCGCTTGTCGCGGCGCACGACGCCGGAGCAGGGGCTGACTCAGTATGCGTACCACAACGACGACACCGTGCAAGCGGTGACGGACGCGCGCGGGGCAGTGATCAGTTACGGCTACAACGGGCGTCATCTCGTCACGTCGATCAACTACGCGATACCGGCGGGCGTGGCGGCGACGAACAACGTCACCTTCGGGTACGACGAAGCGGGCAACCGCACTTCGATGACGGAGAGAGACAGCGCCAACAATGTGGTCGGGAGCGCGACCTACAATTACGACACGCTCTCGCGCATGAACTGGGAAGAGCGGACGTTCGGCGGCTTGAGCGGCGCTTTCAGAATCAGCTATGGCTACAATGCGGCGGGCAACCTGACCAGCGTGACCAACCCGTGGAACGTGCAGGTCGGATACATTCACGATCGCGTCGGCCGGCTGCGCGGCGTGAGCGGCGCGAATTATGCGGGAGTCTCTTTCTACGCGCACAACATGGACTACCGCGCCTTCGGGGCGGTCAAATTCATGAATTACGGCAGCAACAGCGCCCGCACCTTCTCCGCCGCTTACGACACGCGGATGCGTCTGACCGAGTGGAAAGTGCCGGACGTGATGTGGTGGCAATACCGGTATGACAAATTCGGCGAAACCACGGGGCGCGTTACCTATGCCAAGAACCTCTACGACGCGACGCTGAACCGTTCGTACGAGTACGACCCGTGGGGGCGGCTCCAGTATTCGCACACGGGCGCGGAGGCGGACCTGCACGCCGGCGAGCGCGCGCCCGGCGGCCCGCCTCTCCAACCGCATGAGTACGGGCCTTACGCGCACCACTACTATTACGACGTGTGGGGCAACATCACGCAGCGACTCGGCTGGGGCGGGGCCAACCCGTCTTACACGGCGAGCTTCACCAACAACCGTCGAGCCGGCAGCCAGTACGACCCGTCGGGCAACATCACCTCGGACGGCGGGCAAGCCTTCACCTACGACGCGACGGGGCAGCAGGCGTGGGCCTCGTTCAATAATACTCAACAGGCTTACGACGGCGACGGGCTGCGAGTGAAGCGCAGCGAGAACAGCGCGCCGACCTTTTACCTGCGCTCGACGGTGTTGGGCGGCCAAGTCGTGGCCGAGGTGGACCAATGGGGCGGGTGGCAGCGCGGCTACGTCTACATGGGTACGCAACTGCTCGCCTTGCAGCAATACGGCGGGGTCGAGTGGGTCCATCAGGACTTGATCACCAAGAGCCAACGGTTGACGAACATCAATGGCGCGGTGACGAGCCTTGTGGACTTGGACCCGTGGGGCGGGGAGACGGCGGCCAGTGTCAGCCAGTTCCGCCAGCCACAGCGCTACACGACCTACTTGAGAGACGCGAACGGGTCGGATGAAGCGATGATGCGGCGCTACAATCGATGGTGGAGTCGTTTCGACCAGCCGGACCCTTACGATGGAGCCTACGACCTAACGAACCCACAAAGCTTGAACCGCTATGCCTACGTCTCGAACGACCCGGTGAACTTCATCGACCCGACAGGGCTTTTTTGTGTGTGGATCAGTACCACTGGGCGGGACTCTGATGGATTTCTTAGAACTGAATGGCGGCTGGATTGTTCGTTCTTCTACGGTGGCGGTGGCGGCAGGCGCGGAGGCGGAGGTGGCGACGACAGAGGCAGAGGTGGTGGCGGGCGACGGACGCAGGAAACACCCACGCAGAAACATTCTAAGCTATCACCTGAGCAGAAGAGGAAGGTGCGCGAAGCAGCTTTTAATGCGTGCATGAAGCGAAAAGAAAGTGAGCGGCTGCAGCAAATTAATGAGATAGATGAACAGTTTGGCAGAGATGCGACAGTCGCATGTTTAATCGGAGGTGCGATAGGTGCCGTATCTGGAGCATTAGGAGGAGGAGTATTGGGAGGAGTTGCAGGGAGTGCTGTAGCGGCTGCATTAGGTTTCCATAGTGGCTGCGCGGCTGGTATATCGGAGGAACTGCTTCAATTTTCGATTACTCAAGTGCGCCATCTGAGACAATTAAGAAATGTAAAAATGCAGAGGGAGCGCGCAACGACGGAATGTTCGAAAGAGGCAGATGATATCGTGTCTAAATTGTGACTCCTTTCATTGGAAATCGGGCAAAACTGCCGGCTTTTCGACTGTTTTGCCCCGTCTCGGCTGGCCACATGGCAGCTAAGGCTGTCAATGGCAGAAGTGACCGAGTCACACTTATAATTGCACCCCTAGAAAGGAACTGTTGATGTACAAGTTTGTGAACAGTTTTATTATATTTGTATGCTTAAGCCAATTCTCTTCATGCAGAACCTCCTTTAGCAAACTTCAGGCACATCTAAACGCAGGTGATAAAGCGTACCAGCAAGGTAATTACGGTGAAGCTGAAAAGGAGTATCTGAGTGCTGTTAGTGAAGCAGAGAAAAATGGTTCTGACAATGTTATGGTCATTATTAGTTTACGCTTTCTTGCTCAGATTTACACGGCACAAGGCAAGGCCCAAGAAGCCGAAGCAGTTTATAAGAAGCGCATCAACTTGGCAGAGAGCTCCCTCGATGAAGACCCTTCTTATCAAGCAACCGTTTATGATGATTTAGCAGTTTTTTATATTCTTCGGAATAGGTTCTCAGACGCCGAATTTATTTATCAACAAGGAATAAGTTTGATTGAGGAAGCATATGGCGTTAACGATGCGAGAGTGGCTGAAAAGTTAGAGTATTATGCCACTTTGTTACGTGCAAAGAACTATAATAC
>JBOGOY010000045.1:0-11437 GCA_050748185.1 Pyrinomonadaceae bacterium | reverse complement strand
CCGAATCGCGTGCCGCCCTCGACGGAAAATGAGTGGGTCAAAGAGCGTCGCCGGCAGGCAGGAAAATGCCACGAGGACTGGCGTTTGCATCTGAAATTTCCTGCCCGCGCGTACATCTTTCAGCCGGGCGGTGACATCTCAATGCGCGTTCACAAATCGAATGTCGAACACGCCTGCGTTAGCCCCCCGAAATTATTCTTTGCCGGCCGATCGTCGCCCCGGCGTCTAATGACCTGAACCGTCTTGGGCGCGTTGCCTGAGCCGGGTTTGCTTCTGTCACCTTTGTTTTGAACGCGCCGCAGCCGGGGGCGTTCGACGCGAGACCCGAAACGGAACGCGGTCCTGAACAAGTGCCACCGGCGGCCCCTCGCGCTACTTACAAACGCAGACGCTCCCGCCGCTGTGCGGGAGAGGAGAATTTCCACCGATGTCAGTTTCCCCGTCCGAGCCGCAAGCGACGCACACCTCACGCCGCCGCGGGAGCCTCACCCTGTTACTCGCCTTTTTGTTGCTGACCGCCGGCCTGCCCGTCGCTTCCCGCGGCCAGCAGGCTGAGGATGCTCAGGCGCAGGAAGAACCCACTTTCGGGCGCGACTCCGCTCCCGCGGGGAAAAAGGGCGGCGCGGAATTTGTGCCCGGTCAGGTACTGGTGCGCTTCCGCACTGACACGGCGGCCAAGCGCGCCGAGATCGCGCCGGCCGCGCTGCGAGCCATTGACGGGGAAGAGCTTTCCGTCCGCGTCTCGCGTTTTGGTGGCTCGGATTTGATTAAAGGCTTGAGGCTGGCACAGGTCGATGCGGACAAAACTCTGGAGGCCGTCGCCGCGCTCGCCGCGCGCCCGGACGTGCTCTACGCCGAGCCGGACTACCTCGTTCGCGAGGCGGCTCTGCCCAACGATCCACGCTTCCCCGAAATGTACGGATTGAAAAACACCGGGCAGTCTGGCGGCACGGTCGGCTCCGACATCGATGCCGAACTCGCTTGGAACATCACGCAGGGCAGCCATGACGTGGTAATCGGCGTCGTTGATAGCGGCATCGACATCAACCATCCCGACTTGCAGCCGAACATCTGGACCAACCCCGGCGAGACGCCCGGCGACGGCGTGGACAACGACGGCAACGGCCGCATTGATGACATCAACGGATGGGATTTCCACGGCAATAACAATGTAGTTTTTGACAGCGCGACCATCGACGATCACGGCACACATGTAGCCGGCACGATCGGCGCGGCCGGTAACAACGGCGTCGGCGTGACCGGCGTCAACTGGCGTGTCAAGCTCATGTCTCTGAAGTTCCTCGGCAACGACGATGGCACCGGCCCCACGAGCGCGGCCATCGCGGCGATTAACTACGCGGTGGACATGCGCCTGAACCGCGGCGTCAACATCCGCGCGCTGAACAACAGTTGGGGCGGCAGCAACCTTAGTCAGTCGCTGTTGAACGCCATTACCTCGGCCAACAACGCGGGTATTTTGTTCGTCGCGGCGGCGGGCAACGACGGCACCGATAACGACACGGCCCCTCACTATCCGTCGAACTACGACGTCCCAAACATCATCGCGGTGGCGAACACCAATCGTTTTGATAGTCTGTCCAGTAGTTCAAGCTTTGGTGCGCGCAGCGTCCACATCGGCGCGCCGGGCAGTTCGATCCTGAGCACGACGCCGAATAACACTTACTCTGTATTCAGCGGCACTTCGATGTCGACGCCGCACGTCACGGGCACTGCGGCATTGATGCTGGCTGCCAACCCGAACATTACTCTGGCGCAGTTGCGTGGCGCGTTGCTCTACAGCGGCGACGCCATCGGCGCGCTCGACGGTAAAGCCTTCACGCAGCGACGCCTGAATGCTTACAACGCCCTCCTGAGCGCCGCCGAAAATGACACCACGCCCCCGGCGGCGCTCACCAACCTGAGCTTCGTCTCGCAGAACGGACGCACCGTCAACCTCTCTTGGGTCGCCCCCGGCGACGACGGCAACGCCGGGCAGTCGGCGCTCTACGAAGTTTCTTTCACCTCGAACACCGACGGCACCTCGCGCCTCGTCAAGACGTTGGTCCCCGGCCCGGCCGGTGCGGCTGAGTCGCGGTCGATCGATGTGCCATACCGCCAGACCTCGGGCTCGCTTAAGATCAGGGCGATCGACAACTTAGGCAACGCCGGCCCCGAAACTTCAATCGGCGTCACGGTCGATTTGGCGGCGGCAGACCCTTACGTCACCAGCCTGAGCCCGCACAACGGCTTGTCACCGCTCGGAACTCCGCAAAACTTCCGCGACGACGACGCATACCGCACATACACGCTGCCCTTCGCTTTCCCCTTCTATGGACAGCAGGCGACCACCGCGGTCATCTCGACTAACGGGACGCTGTACTTCCAACCGCAGAGTACACTGCCGCGAATTGCGCCACCGGAAGACAATGGCGATTCGTCCAGTTCGTTGGGAGGGCTGGAAGGATTCAGGATGATCGCCGGCCTGTGGGATGACATCCGAACTGATAGTGCCGGCGGTGACGTGTTTGTTAACAGTTCCGATCCGGACAGGGCCATCTTCCGCTGGGAAGGACGGGTATTTGCAAGCGCCACCAACCCCGACGCAGGCGCGCCCGTGCAGTTCGAGATCGAGTTAAACCGCGATGGCACGATTCAGACGCGCTACGGCGCGGGCAACACCGGCATCACGCCTGTGGTCGGCATCGGCGGAGGGGAACTTGGTTCCTCTTACGTCATCAACTCCCACACGAGACCGCTCCCGAATGGGAATCTGACGAACGCTCAAACCGTCACCTTTGCTCCGCGCCCGGCCGCGCCCCCGTCGCCGGTCGTGCAGTTCTCGGCGGCGACGGCCGGGTTCAGTGAGTCTGCGATCAACACCGCGTCGTTAACCATCACGCGCGGGGGTGACACGTCCGGGACTTCGACCGTCTTTTACCAAACGATCGACAACTCCGCGGCCGTGCGTTGCGATGACACGACCACTCTGCCCGGCGTGGCCTTCGCGCGTTGCGACTATGCCACCTCGGTTGACACCGTGACGTTCGCGCCCGGCGCGACCACGGCGCAAATCACCATCCCGCTCATTGACGACGCGCATGTCGAGGGCAACGAAACGTTCCAAGTCCAACTCTCGAACCCGTCGGCGAGCACGACGCTCGGAGCGAATGCGAGTGTCACCGTGACCCTGACCGACAACGATGTGGCGGGGGCGGCCAATCCCATCGACACGCATACGTTCTTCGTGCGGCAGCAGTATCTCGACTTTCTCTCGCGCGAGCCCGAGCCCGACGGTTTCCAGTCGTGGCTCGATACCTTGAACGGCTGCCCCGACCCCTTCAACTCCGACCGGAACAGTCAGTCGGCCCGGTGTGATCGAAACGTCGTCTCCTCCAGTTTCTTCCGCTCGCAGGAGTTCGAGTTGAAGGGTCTCTACGTCTTCATGTTCTACCGCGTGGCTTTGCACGAGCGGCCCGAGTACGCCGCCGTCATCTCCGACATGCGGCAGGTGACGGGGCAGAGCACGGCCGAGGTCAACCAGCGGCGGGCGCAGTTTGCCGCCGGCTTCACACAGCGGCCGGAGTTCACGAATCGGTATGGTGGGCTGTCGGAGCAAGCCTTTGTGGCTGCGCTCTTGGGCCAGTACAACGCGGCGCAGATCACGACGGAAGACCCGGCGAACCCGGACGGGACGGAGCAGGTGACGTTGACGCGGGAGCAGTTAGTGAGCGGTTTAACGTCCGGGGCACTCTCGCGGGCACAGGTGTTGCGGGCGGTGGTGCAATCGACGGAGGTCAACGGGGCGGAGTTCAACGGGGCGTTCGTGGCGATGCAGTATTACGGGTACTTGCGGCGGACGCCTGAAGCGGAAGGCTATCAGGGATGGCTCGACTATCTGACGCGGAACCCGACGGATTTCCGGACGATGGTCAACGGGTTCATGAACTCAGACGAGTACCGCCTCAGGTTCGGCCGGCCCTGAAGGTTGCTACATATCTTCATCCGCGCGGGAAAGATTAGCCACAGAGGGCACAGAGGCGAACAAAGCATTGGATCAATTTTTGAGTGAGCCTCCGTGCCCTCTGAGGCAAAAAAGCTGAGAACGAAGCAGACTTGGAAGGGGCGATGGATTACTTGCCGGAGCTTTTGAGCAGCTTGCGGTCGATCTTGCCGCGGTCGTTCTTCGGGAGCGACCGGGCGAACTCGATCCAGCGTGGGTATTTGTAGAGCGCGAGGCGGGCTTTGACGAACTCTTTGATCGAGTCGGCCAGTTCGTCGCCGGGGGCGTGACCTTCGCGCGGGACGATGAAGGCTTTGGGCTTCAAGAGGCCGTCGCCTGCGTCGTGACCGACGACGGCGCACTCGGCGACCGCGTCGTGCTGCAACAGGCAGTTCTCGATCTCGACGGGCGAGACGTAGATGCCGGAGACCTTGAGCATGTCGTCGGTGCGCCCGTGATACCAGTAGTAGCCGGCTTCGTCCGCGTGAAACTGGTCCCCCGTAGTACACCAGTCTCCCGCAAACGTCTCCTTTGATTTGTCGTGCGCCTGCCAATAACACAACGCCGCCGAATCTCCTCTGATCCGCAGCGTCCCCATCTCGCCGGTCGGGACTTCGCGCCCTTCGGCGTCCACAATCCGCGCCTCATATCCTTCGACGACGCGCCCTAAACTACCGGGCTTCACATCGCCCGGGCGGTTCGTGATGTAGATGTGAAACATCTCGGCCGAGCCGATGCCGTCAAGGATTTCCACCCCGAAGACACGCATCCAGCGCTCGTACAATTCGACCGGCAACGCCTCACCCGCGGACAAACAGAAGCGCAGGCTGGACAAGTCTCTCCGCGCCCCGCCTTCGGTATTAAGCATCGCGTTGATCATCGTCGGGACGCTCGTCAGGATCGTCGGCCGGTGCCGCTCGATCATCTGGAAAAGCTTTTCGGGCGTCGAGCGTTCGGCGAAGAGCGCGGTCGCGCCGCCCACGGCGAAAGGGAAGAGCAGATTGGTCCCCGTCGCGTAGCCGAAGAACAGCTTCGGAACCGAGACGGTCAAGTCGTCCGCGCGGACTCCAAGCACGCGCTTGGCGTAGCGTTCGGTGTTGTACGGCAGATCGTGGTGCAGGTGGACCGCGCCCTTCGGGTGGCCGGTCGAGCCGGAGGTGAACAGCCAGATCGCCACGTCGTCGCGGTGCGTGTCGGCGGCCAGCAACTCTTCGGGCATCGCGTCGAGCGAGCGTCTGAACGGCAGAAAGTCGCCGTGCTGATGGCCGACGACCAGCACGTTCTTCAAGTAACGCGCGCCGCGCGCCGCCTCAGCGAACGCCCCCAAGAGCGATTCGTGAATCACCGCCACGCGCGCGCGCGTGTATTCGAGGTAATAGGCGTAGTCGGCCGCCGGCAATAGCGGGTTGACCATCGTGATGACCGTGCCGATCCGGCTCGCGCCGAACCACGTCCACACAAATTCGGGGCAGTCGGGCAATACGACGAGCACACGGTCTTCGATCCCGGCCCCGACCTCGCGCAGCAGATTCCCCGCCTGATTCGCGCGCCTTGCCGCCTCGCCGTAGGTGTAGCGCTCGTCCTCGAAATAGAGACAGACCTTGTTTTCGCGACCCTCTTCAAGGTTGTGGTAGAGGAAGTAGTCGGCCATGTTGAAGCGTTCGGGAAATTCGATGCTCATTGAGGTGGGTGCCAAACCGAGTCGGTTGAGAACGTCAAATTTATATCAGCGAGTGGCGCAGATGGAAAACATCAGCGGCGGCCCGGCGGCCGAATGCTTCAGACGCGACTTGCGAGGTGTACACGATGTCGAACTTGCCCGTGAGCACGTCCGGCAGATCGTAGATGTTCGACTGGACGAAAGTCGCCGCAACCTTCGTCTCTTCGCTCAGCGCGCGAGCGGTGGTGATCGCCTGCTCGGAAAAGTCTACGCCGGTCGCGCGCGCCCCGCGCCGCGCCCACGAGAGCGTGTCCATCCCGAAGTGACATTGCAGGTGGAGCAAGTCTTTGCCCGCCACATCGCCCACTTCTTCTAACTCGACCGGCCTCAGCGAAGACTCGCCCGCTTTGAAGCCCGCCACATCATAGAACGCCGAACGCTCGTGGATCGGCGTCATCCGATCCCAGAGCAATTGGTTCGATTGGAAATACTTTTCGTTCACGGCTGTTGACCGGCGAACGGGCAACCGCCCGCGCCGTGCTTCGAGTCGAGGTAGGTGCGCGCTTCCCACAGTTCGGGGAAGAACTTTTGATCGATGGTCGTCCGCAGGTAGGCGACGCCTTCAGAGCCGCCGGTGCCACGCTTCGTGCCGACCATGCGCTCGACCATCTTGATGTGGTGCGCGCGCCAGAGGCCGAAGTATTCGTCGTGCGCGACGAGGGCTTCGGCCAGTTGAAACTCTTCGTAGCGCATCTCGAAGTGCGTCAGGATTTCGAGGGCGGCGCGGGCGCGTCGGCCGTAGAGCTTGAGCCGTCCCTCCCGCGGCAGCGACGCATCATCCGGCGGCGCATCGAGGCCGCGTCGGCGCAAAGTGGCGTAGAAGGCATCGCCCAGTGTCGGCGCGTCAAAGCGCGCCTGCAAGCGTTTGAGGGCGAACTCGTCTTCGCGGAAGTTGTGCAAAGTGCCGGCGTCCTTCAGCCCCGACGTGAACTCGATCTCGCGGAACTGCATCGACTGAAAGCCGCTCGCCGGGTTTAGTTCGTCGCGGAAGCCGAGGAAGCTGATCGGCGTCATCGTCTCAAGGATATGGATTTGATTGACGAGCACTTTCTCGATCTCGACGATGCGTTGCAGAGCGCGCGCCGCCAACGCCACGCGATCCTCGTTCATCAGGGCGATCGCCGAGTCGAGTTCGTGCAGGATCTGCTTGAACCACAACTCGTAAGTCTGGTGGATCGTGATGAAGAGCAACTCGTCGTGGTGCGCCGGCGCGGACAGGCATTCCTGCAGGCCGATCAATTCGGGCACGCGAAGATATTTGTTGTATGACAGAGGCATAGAAAAAATGATGAGTGATGAATGCGGAATGATCAATGATCAAAACCGTAGCCAGTAGTCAGTAGGGATTGACTGTGCCGGTAGTTGACTTCAGCTACGACCCGCCTTTCAGGTGGGAATGCTTGGCTACTGGCTACTGACTACTGGCTACTATCTACTTCGGTCCATTCATCATTTCAGAAAGCTGCGCCGGCCGCCTCGTGCGCGGCGTAGGCGCGCGTGTCCACGATGTCGCGCATCTGGCGGACACAGTGTTCGAGTTCCTCGTCTGTGTTGTAGAAGTGGGGCGAGATGCGGACGCCCGCGCCGGGGCGGTAGTCCACGACGATCTCGCGCCGGACCAGTTCTTTTGTCACGGCCGCCGCGTGTTCGACGGCAATGGTGACGGTGCCGCCGCGCCGGTTCGGATCGCGCGGACTGGTCACGCGAAAGCCCGCGTCTTCGGCCAGCCCGATTAATTTTTGTGTCTGCCGGATGCTTTTCCGGCGGATGTTCTCGACGCCGATCTCGTTGATGACGCGGTAGCCGGAGCGCGCGGCGTAGAGCGCCGGGATCGAAGGCGAGCCGTGCAGGAAGCGCGCAACGCCGGGGGCGTAGCGCATTTCGGGCTCGAACGCGAACGGTTCGGCGTGGGCCATCCAGCCCGTCACTTTGGGTTCGAGTTTGGTGTGCCAGCGCGGGTGGACGTAGAGGTAGCCCGCGCCGGGGCCGCCGCAGAGCCACTTGACCGAGCCGCCGGTGCAAAAATCCACGTTCAAATCCGTAACGCTGAACGGCATCGTGCCGGCCGACTGGTAAGTGTCCAGCACGACGAGCGCGCCGACCGCGTGCGCCCGCTCGGTGATGGCGCGGGCGTCCTGCAAAAACGCGCTCTTGAAGAGCACGTGCGAGATGGGGACCAGTAGCGTTTCCTCGTCAATCGCTGCGAGCATCCGTTCGAGCGAAACAGTCGTGCCGTCTTCGGAAGGCACGTGCTCGACGCGAAAACGCCCGTCGCGCGCGTGCTGCTCGTAGGCGTACATCACCGAAGGGAATTCGAGGTCGGAATAGACGATCTTATTCCGCCGCCCCACCGGCTCAAAGCAGGAGAGAATGAGCGATTGGCAGACCGAGACATTCTGGTGCATCGCCACCGTGCCGGAGGGCGCACCGATAATCTTGCCCACCTCATCGCCGACGGAAAGTGGCATCTCCCACCACCCTTCGGCCCACGCCCGCACGCCGCGCGTCGCCCACATGTCGGCATACTCGCGCAGGCTGTCGTAAGCTTGGCGGGGCATCGCGCCGAGGCTATGCGAAATCAGGTAAGTAGCCTGTTCGAGAATCGGGAATTCGGCGCGCCACCTGAGTAGTTCGTCGCTCAAAAATTGTTGCCTCCGGTGAGTGTTAACAGCGAAAGGGTGCACGTTCAGTATAATCACCCGCGCAAGTCGCGTCTATTCTCCATCTCGGCAGGTTAGGGGCCGGAGAAACTAACCACAAAGGACACGGAGGGCACAGAGGTCAAGAATGATGAATGCGAAATGATGAATGATGAACAGAAAGACAAACTGGATTTTAATTCATCATTCCGCATTCATCATTCATCATTTCTTCTCTGTGCCCCCTGTGGTTAAATCTCTTCCGCACGACGAAAACTGCTAAACTCGTCGCGCCCTGATTCACACATCCCATGTGGCATCCCGAACCTGCAATCCGACACGAAATTCCCGAGACGCGCTGGCCGACCCGCGAAGAGTCGGCGCAATCGCTCCTCTTTCAACCGATCCGCGTCGGCCCCGTCGTGCTCGGCCAACGCACGTGGGTTCCGGCCATGGTCCCGTGGCGCGCTACCGCAGACGGCTTTGTGACGCCCGACAACCTTGAGTGGTACGCACGCTTCGCCGCGGGACGGCCGGGCGCGCTCGTCGTCGAGGCGACCGGGGTGCGCGACGTGCCTTCGGGGCCGCTGCTCCGGATCGGCCATGAACGCTTTTTGCCGGGTTTGCGCGAACTGGTCGAAACCGTCCGTCGCGCGGGCGGAGGCGAGACGAAACTCTTCATCCAGATCATCGACTTCCTCTCCGTCAAGCGTCGCCCCGAAAAAGAGAAGTTCTTCGCGCGCTTCCTGAAGCTCGACGAACTGCACCGCCGGTATCTCGCCGAAGCGACGCAGGACGAAAGTTGGCTGACAGCCGAAGAGGCGGCGGTGCGCGACTTTTTAGCCGACGCATCCGACGACTTGCACCGGCGCGTCCTGAACGAGCGCGAACTCGAAGCGCTCCGCTGCGGCTATCGCGAGCGCGTCACCGACACGCACTTGAAACACGTGCGAGAGCTGCCGGAGGCGCTGCCCCGCATCTTCGCCGAGGCCGCCGGCCGCGCGCGCGAAGCCGGCTTTGACGGCGTCGAGTTGCACTACGCGCACGCCTACACGATGGCCTCTTTTCTCAGCCGTCTGAACGACCGTGCGGACGGATACGGCGGAAGCCCTGAGAACCGCGTGCGCCTGCCGCTCGAAGTCTACCGGGCGGTGCGCGAATGCGTCGGCGCGGATTACGCGGTCGGCGCGCGCTTCCTCGGCGACGAGGTGATCGAGGGTGGCAGCCGCGTCGAAGATGCAGCCTTTTATGCGGTCGAGTTCGCGCGCGCCGGCTTCGATTTTCTCTCGATTTCAAAAGGCGGCAAGTTCGAGGACGCCAAGGAGCCGAAGGTCGGCCACGCCGTCTATCCTTACACAGGCCAGAGCGGTTACGAGTGTATGCCGACGGTGCTTTCGGACGAGTGCGGCCCGTTCGGCCGCAACGTCTCGCTTTCGCGTGAGATCAAGCGGGCGGTGAACGAAGCGGGCTTGGCGACGCCGGTTGTCGCGGCGGGCGGCATCGGGACGTTTGAACAGGCCGAACAGTTCCTGCGACGCCGAGAGGCCGACATCATCGGAGCCGCGCGCCAGTCGCTCGCCGACCCCGACTGGTTCCTGAAGGCGAAGCTCGGGCGGGGCGACGAAGTGCGCCGCTGCACCTACACCAACTATTGCGAGGCGCTGGACCAGTCGCACAAGCAGGTGACGTGCAAGCTCTGGGATCGCGTCAAGCTCGAAGAGTCGGGGATTAGTTTGAGTGACGACGGCCGGCGGCGTCTGCTGCCCCCGGCGTGGAAGTGATGAGGGAGCGCGCCGGAAACACGCCGCCGGGCCACAACGTAATTCATGAGACTTCTGGCGAAAGCTCATGGCGAGAGAATAAGAG
Organism: Pyrinomonadaceae bacterium; assembly: GCA_050748185.1. Lineage (GTDB taxonomy): Bacteria > Acidobacteriota > Blastocatellia > Pyrinomonadales > Pyrinomonadaceae > JACCRA01. Next base: position 1,212 of record JBOGOY010000045.1, on the reverse strand, counting down.
CCACAGAGGGCACAGAGACTCCACAAGCGCATTGACACTTTTCCTAACTCTGTGCGCTCTGTGCGCTCTGTGGCTAAGATTTTTGCCAGCAGTCTATTGACATGAAAGTGGCTGACATTGATCAGAGGTGATTGTCTGATGTCTGAATTTATGGGGACGGGTAGCGGTTACGGATCGCAGAATACCGAGCTTTACGTGAAACGAGTGCTCGCCGGCAGCGCCGAGAGCGTGCGTCCGCGCCTCGCCGCCGCGCTGGAGCGGCTGGGGTATGACGTCATCGAGGACGAACCCGAACTGCGCGGGCGGCGCGGCGCACGCGGCTGGGGAACGTGGTACGGTTCGGCCGACGTGCTGGACTATGCGATGGCACTTGTTATCCGGTTGAAGCCGGTCGGCGCGCATTCGACGCGCGCCACCTTCGACTACACGATCGCGCACCCGTGGCTTTCGGGCGGCGAGAAGGAAGTGCTCGCGCGCGAGGCCGAAGCCCTCGCGGCGCTGGCGACCATACGCGCGGCCGACAAGATCTGCGCGGCGTGCGGCACCGAATCAACCGACGATTCGCGCTTCTGCCGCCGTTGCGGCGCGCCGATGACTTCGGCCCAAGCGGAAATTGAAGTGCTGCGATTGACCGCCGAAGGCCGCGCCGGACACACGTCCGTCGTCACCAGCGCGATTCTGTCGTTCGCGACCATGCTCATTGCTCTCTTTAGCTTGTTCACCGTCTGGGCAGGAAAGGTCGGCACGAAGGGCGGGATAACGCTGGCCGTCATCTTCGGTGTCATGAGCTTGATAAATCTGTTGGTGACGTCGTGCGCTTGGAGCCGCCTGAACCGCGCCCTGCGGCCGAAACGGGGCGAAGCGCCTGCCCTAGTCGGCGGCGGTGTCATGCCTGAGCCGGCGTTCGCGGCGCACGATGTTGTAGGGGCGCTGCCGCCGCGCGCGGCCCGCGCGTCCGTCACCGAAGGGACCACCGAGTTGTTAGACGCGCCGCCGCCGCGAGAGCGCATGCCCGTCGCCGCCCGGCGCGATGAGCGTGACGCCGATCCGCTGCACTGAGAGTCGCCGCGAGCCGAGGACGGTTTCTTCGTTTGTCCCCGCACGAAGCGAATTGCGAATGAATTTACCAACCGCTGAAACCGAATTGGCCGCCGCCGGGAGCGCCGGCATCCTTGCCTGCATTGAGCGCGGAGAGCGCGAACAGATCAAACG
>JBOGOY010000044.1:0-11580 GCA_050748185.1 Pyrinomonadaceae bacterium | reverse complement strand
GAGGAAGATAGTTGAGAGCGGTTGTTTTCGGTTGGCCCGCCACCGTTGCCCCGGTCAAGGCTTACCCCGAGACGATTTGCCGAAGGAGTCTGAAACGAAATGATAGCGCAAGAGTGCCCCTGCCCCGGCCGGGTTGGTCGGAGTTTTCTGCTCGTCCTGTTTTCTGCCGCCTTAGTTCTGGCGTCCACGGCCTGCTCAAATCCCGAGAAGGCCAAGCTCGAACACATCCAACGCGGCGAATCTTACCTCAAAGAAAAGAAATTCCAAGAAGCCTCGATCGAGTTTCGTAACGCGGCGCAGATCGACGATCGGCTCGCGTCGGCGCACTGGGGGCTGGCCCAAGCCTACGAAGGTTTGGGTCAGTTTCAACAGGCCTATCAGGAACTGCTCCGCACGATCGGGCTCGACGCCAATCATCTCGAAGCGCGCCTGCGCGCCGGCAATTACCTCCTGCTGAGCTTCCAAAGCTCGAAGAAAGATGAAGCCTTGACGGAGGCCGACCGGCTGGCCGACGAGGTTCTCTCTCGCGACCCGAATTACATCGAAGGCCACATCCTGAAGGCCGGCATTTTGCGCGCACGCGGCAAAAACGACGAGGCCCTGAAGCGTCTGGAGCAGGCGCTGCAAATCGATCCGAACCGCATCGAGACGCACCTCGGGTTGGCGCGCTTCCACCAAGTCAACGGGGACGCGGCGCAGGCCGAAGCGACTTACAAGCGCGCCATCTCGATCAACAACGCCTCGGCGCTCGCGCACGGCGAGTACGGCAAGTTCCTCGTTCAACAGAACCGCCTCGCGGAAGCGGAGGCCGAGTTGCAACGGGCCGTCGAGATCGATCCGCGGGATCGTACCGCCCGCCTGACGCTGGGCAGCTTTTATTTCCTCAACAAGCGCTTCGACAAGGCGGAAGAGGCTTACAAGGCACTTGCCGAACTCGATCGCGACGATCCGGAAGGGCGCGCGGTGCTGGCCGACTATTACGGCGCGGCCAACCGCCCCGACGAGGCCATTCGCCTGTATCAGGAGATCGCCGCCGCCTCGCCCGACTACACACGCGCGTTCTACCGCCTCGCCGAGTTGATGATTCAGAAGGGCGACGTGAACGGCGCGAAGGGACAGGTCGAGGAGGTGCTGAAGAAGAGCGCCGGCGACATGCAGGCCTTGTTGCTGCGCGCCCGCATTCGAATGCTGAACGACCTCGAACTCAAAGAGGCGATCGAGGATCTGAAGCAGGTCTTAAAGCAGGACCCGCAGAACCGGATCGGCCTTTACTACATAGCCGAGGCCCACATGCGGACGGGCCAGTTCGATCAGGCGCGCGTCTTCGTCGGCGACTTGGCCAAGAACCATCCCGATTACCTGCCGGGCAAACTGATGCAGGCGCAGATCAGCCTGCTGGCGGGCGGCGCAGACAATCTCACGGCGGCCAAACAGGACGTTAACGAGTTGCTCGCGCAACTGGCGAAGACGGCACCGGACGCTGAAAACTCTTCGCAGCTCCTCGCCGAGTTGCAGGTCAAGGCGCTGACTCTGCGCGGCGCGGCCAACGTGCAGCAGAAGAACCTCGCCGCGGCCCGCGCCGATTTCACCGCCGCCCGCGACGCGGCTCCCAATTCGCCCGAGGTTTACTCAAACCTCGCCGGGGTCGCATTGGCGGAGAGCAAGCGGGACGAGGCCACACAATTCTACGAGCGTGCCCTCTCGATCGACGGCGCCAATTTCAACGCGCTGCGCGGACTCATCGATCTCTACATCTTGAACAGGGAGTATGATCAGGCCCACGCGCGCATCGATCAGGCGCTCGCGGCCCGCCCCAATTCCGCCGGGTTCCACTACTTAAAGGCGCACGTCTACGGCTTCCAGCGCGATGGGCAAAATGCCGAAACGCAACTGCGTCGCGCGCTCGCCATCGATCCCAACTTCCTGCTTGCCAGCCGCACGCTCGGCTCGCTTTACGTCAACACCGACAAGCCGGAGCAGGCCATCAACGAGTACAACGAACTGATCAAGAAGCGGCCCGACGACGCCGTCTCCCACCTGATGATCGGCATGGTCGAGGACACGCGCAAAAATTACGCCGCCGCCAACGAATCCTACAAGCGCGCGCTGGCGATCAACGGCAACCTCGACTTCGCGGCTAACAACCTCGCGTGGAATTACGCCGAGCACGCTTCGGGCAATTTGGACGAAGCCGTGCGCCTCGCGCAGGGCGTCGTCCAGCGCAACCCCAACGTGCCCGGCTACGTCGATACGCTCGGCTGGGTCTATTACAAGAAGGGTCTGCACGCCGCCGCCGTCCAGCAGTTACAAAAGGCGGTGGACATGGTCAAGTCGGCGGGCGGCGACAGCGCCGTCTACCACTACCACCTCGGGCTGGCGCAGAAGGAGGCGGGCCGCCGAGCCGAAGCGCGTCAGCAGTTGCAGCAAGCCCTGAACGTCGAAAACGGCTTGTCGCCCCAACAAACCGAGGAAGCGCGAAAGGCTCTCGCCACGTTGTAACGGCGGGAGGTCGAGGGGAAAAGTTAATGTCAACACCGCCCGCCGCGCTTGCCCACGCGGGAAGGGTGGTGGAAGGAGTGCCGAACAATGAGTGCCGAATTCCGCCAGCGCACGCCGGCCGAGTACGCGCGCATCCTGTGGAAGCGCAAGTGGTTCATCGTGCTGCCGGCCATCGCCGTCTTCTTCGCCGTCGCGACCGTCGTGCGGCGTCTGCCGAGCGTTTACCAATCGACCACACTACTTATCGTCAAGGCCTCGACGATTCCGGACGTGATCGTCCCGCAACTTTCGGATGAGGATCTAACCATCCGCATCAACAACATCGGCCAGAAGGTGGTCAGCCGCACTTCTCTGGAGCCGCTCATCATCGCCAACGACCTTTACGCCGCCGAGCGCGAGCGCGGGGTGCCGATGGACTTGCTGGTCGAGCAGATGAAAAATCGGGACATCCAGATCGCGGTCAATACCAGCCGCAACGACATCACCAACGGCTTCTACATCTCCTTCCGGGCCGCCAACCCGAGAGTCGCGCAGGCCGTGACCTCCGCGCTTTCCACCATGTACGTCAACGAGCAGGTGAATCAAATCGCGCAGAACGCGGGGCTGACCAAAGACCTGATCGATCAGCAGGTAGAGCAGACCAAAACCGAGCTTGACGACATCGACCGCCGCCGCCTCGCCTTAATGGTTGCGCGGAGCGAGAGCCTGCCCGAGGATTCGGGTTCACTTCTCACCCGGCTGACCGGACTCTACGACCAGCAGAAGTCGATCAACGATCAGATCGCACAGTTGCGTAATCACCGCACCGCCCTGAGTGGGCAACTCGGCGACATCAGGAAGCAGATCGACCGGGAGGTGGTTGATGTAGCTGAAACTATTACCGACCCCAAGACGACGCGCGAGTGGGCTGATTACTCACAGCAGGAATCGCAGATCGAAACCCAACTGGACCAGATGCTCCGCGAATTGACGCCGAAGAACCCGGACGTCGTCAACCTCCAGCAGCAACTCGCCAGAGTCAAAGGCAAGAAAGACGCTCTGCTCGGCGAGTGGAAAAGCAAGATCGCCGAGAAGGAGAATCGGCTCGCCCGCCGCGCCGAGAACGATCCGCGCATCAAGGGCATTGAGTACAATCTGAATTACGTGGATGTGGAGCTAAAACGGCAGCAAGAGCAACTCGATCAGACCCGCGGCCAGATCGCCGAACTCGACGGCCGCATCAATAAAGTTCCCGGTACGAAGGTGGAGTTCGAACAATTGAACCGCGAGTTTGAGTCCACCAAGCGAAATTACGATCAACTCGTCGTCAAACAGCAACAAGTTGCACTCTCAACGCAGGTGGCTGTCCAACAACAAGGCGAGTCGATCCAAGTGCTCGACCCGGCGAGCCTCCCGGCGCAGCCTGTCGCGCCGAAGCGCGCGATGTTGATGGGGGGCGGGCTCGCCGCCGGGCTGGCGCTCGGCCTGCTGCTCGCGTTGGTGGCTGAGGTGCCGCGCCTGCTGACCATCCAGAACGTCGAGGACGCGCGCCACTACACGCACCTGCCAGTGCTCGCCGCCGTGCCCTCGCTGATGACCGTGCGCGAGCAGCGTCGCCTCCGCGTGCGGCGCGTGGCGTTCGGCTTCGCGGCGGTCGTCGTCACCGCCGTCAGTATCCCGGCCCTCGCGGTGCTGTTGCGCGTCTCTCATTTGTTCGACAGGTTCACCGTCTGAAGGAGTGTGCGGTGGTGGCAGCGGCGGGCGGCGTGGAGCCACGGTCATGGCCCCCGCGGCCGTCCCCCTCACCCTTGATGCGGAGGTAATTGAGTGTACAAAGAATTCTACGGATTGAAAGAGTTGCCGTTCGCGCTGACGCCCGATCCGCGCTTCGTCTACTTCACCCCATCGCATACGGAAGTGATGGCGAACCTGCACTACGGGATCGAAAGCGGCAAGGGTTTAATCGTCGTCACCGGCGAGGTGGGCACAGGCAAGACGACGGTCCTGCGTTGGATGATGCAACGGCTGGCCCGCACCGTACTCGTCGGCTACATCTTCAATCCGCGCCTGACCGTGCCCGAGTTCTACCAGTCGATCGCGCGTGTGCTGAACGTCAAGGAGTGGCAGAACAAAGCGGACCTGCTGTTCGCGCTCGGCCGGACGCTCGCGGAACGACACGCGCTGGGGTTACGCACCGTGCTCATCATCGACGAGGCGCACGGGCTCTCAGCGAACGTGCTCGAAGAGATCCGGCTGCTTTCCAACTACGAGACGGATGTCGCCAAGCAACTCCAGATCGTGATGACCGGTCAGCCTGAACTGCGCGCCGTGCTGAACGAGCCGAGCTTGCGCCAGTTGAAGCAGCGCGTGGCGCTGCGCTGCCAGATCAAACCGCTGCCGAACATCGAGGAGACGGAGCGTTACGTCAAGGCGCGCCTGCTGATCGCCGGCGCGGAGCGCGCGGACATCTTCACTCCGAGCGCGATCGACTTCGTCTACCGCTGTTCCGAAGGCATCCCGCGTCAGGTCAACAACCTCTGCGACAACGCCCTGCTGACGGGTTTCGCCGCCGGTGAACACATGATCTCGCGCTCAATCGTCGAAGAGGTCGCGGAGACGTTTGACATGGTGCCGGAATCCGTCGCGGGACGCCCCTTAGGCGAAGAGCGGGACGCCCCCGCCCGCATCTTCAGTCAGGCGGGCCGCACCGAATTATGGGCCGCCGGGGCGGGCGACGAAGTCTCGCCGGCGGCCGGCGGCGACGGGGCGGCGTCGGAAGTTTTGCGTGAGGAAGTCGCCGCCGAAGACGAAGAGACGGCTCCGGACATGAGTGACATCGGCGCGGCCTATCGTCGGTGGGAAGCAATGGGGGACAGGTCATGAGCAGAGTGTACGAGGCCCTGAAACGGGCCGCCGCAAAGGAACATCGGGCCGGGGGAACCACTACCGCCGGCGGGCCGCCCGATGAGGGGCCGGCGCAACAGCAAGCCGCCGCGCCGCCGGAACCCCCGACGCCCTCAGCCGGCGACGCCAAAAAGCGCGCGGGGCGGGTGACCACGTCGCTGCGAAAGGCCGTCCCCGCCGCCGCCGTGCACGCCCCCGAGTCGAACGGTCACCACGCCCCGACCACCGAGCCCGCGGCCGGTAACGGCCACTACGGAACCGAAATTCCCGAAGTGCTGCTGCGCGACTCGCCGGTTTTCCGCGGAACCGAACCGACAAACGTCCCGGTCGTGCTCGACCCGGTCGCGGGTGACGAGACTGAGGCCGACGAGCAACAGTCGGTGCCTGATTTCTCCAATTCAGCGTTCACTGAGCACACCGACGTCGCCGCCGGATCGGCACTCTCCGGCGTTACGGCTTCGCGTGCTGCTGGGGCAACGGTGAGCGCTGTCAGTTCGGCGCGCGCCGCCACAGGTTACGCTTCTCTCGAAGTGGACCCGGCGCGCGTCGAACCACATCTCGTGGCTTTACTCGCCCCACGCTCTTCGCCTGCCGAGCGCTACCGAAGTTTGCGAACGCGCGTGCTGCACGCGAGCGAGCGGCGCCGGTTGCAGGCCATTGTCATCACCAGCGCGGGCGTGATGGAGGGCAAGACCCTGACCGCGCTCAACCTCTCTTGGCTAATGGCGCAGACGGACGGCGTGCGCGCGCTGCTGATCGACGGCGACCTGCGCCACCCGTGCGCCGGCGAATACCTCGGCCTCGATTTACCCGTCGGCCTCTCGGAAATCCTCGCGGGCGAGGCGGAACTCGATGACACCATCGTGCGCCTCAACCCGGCGGGCCTTTTCCTGTTGCCCGGCGGGCAGACGCGCGACGATGTGGCCGAACTGCTGTCGGGGCCGAAGTTCAGCGCGCTGCTCGCGGAACTGCGTCGCAGCTTCGACTACATCATCATCGACGCGCCGCCGCTCGGCATCTTCACCGACGCGACGCTGCTGACGGCGCACGCCGACAGCGCCATCATCGTGGTCCGCTCCGGGCATACGCGCTTCGCGACGCTCGACCGCGTGCTCGAACCGATCCCGCGCGAAAGCATCCTCGGCGTCGTCCTGAACGACGCGGACGAAATGCCGAGCGAATCAAACTATTACTACCAGCGCCGCTATTCCCGACGTGACGCGCAGGACGCGCAGCAGTCGCCGGAGTCGGCCGCCGCCCCCGTTCGAGCGACATCTGAAGAAGGGGAGTAACCTTTAGTCTTGGCCGCCACCCGTGTCAATTTGCGAACGCTGCTGCTGCTGGCCGGCGAGGCGCTGCTGCTCTTCGGGGCGGTGGTCGCCGCCGCCAACCTGCGCCTCGGCACGAACGAGGCGTACCGCGAGTTGTTTCAAGACTACGGCCTCTACAAGGCCACGCTGGCCGCCCTCTTCTGCCTGAGCGCGTTCTACCTCTACGACCTGTACGACTTCGTAGTAATGCACGACCGGCGCGAACTGGTCCTGCGACTGGTCCAAGCGCTGGGTCTGGCGTGGGTCGCGCTGGCGCTCGTCTTCTACGTGGTCCCGGACCTGATGCTCGGGCGCGGCATCTCGCTTATCTCGCTGCCGCTGGCGCTCGGGCTGATGGTCGGCTGGCGCGTCTCGATCCACTGGCTGCTCGGCCACCCGAGCGTCGGCGAGCGCGTGCTGATCGTCGGCGCGGGCGATTCGGCCGTCGAGGTCGCGCGCGAGGTGCTGAACCGCCCCGACGCGGGCTATCGCATCGTCGGCTTCGTGGACAGCACGCCGGAAATGGTCGGCCAAAGCATCATCAACCCGCGCGTCATCGGGCTGACCGAACAGATGCCCGAGATCGTCCGGCGCGAGGGCGTGGACCGCATCGTGGTCGCTCTGCGCGAGCGACGCGGCACATTCCCGACGCAGGAACTGCTCGACCTCAGTCTGGGCGGCGATGTTGCAATCGAAGAGTGCGCTTCCTTTTACGAGCGCGTCACGGGCCGCGTGCACTTAGGAATGATGCGCCCGTCGTGGCTCATCTTTTCGCCGCGGCGGCGGCAAGCGCGCTTGAGCGGCATCGCCCGCGCGCTGATGCACCGCGGCGTCGCACTCATTGGCGCGATAATCTCTCTGCCCATCGCGCTCATCACCGCCGCGCTGATTAAACTCGAATCGCCCGGCCCGGCGCTTTACCGGCAAGAGCGCGTCGGCAAGAGCGGCCGCCCGTTCACGATCATGAAGTTTCGCTCGATGCGCGACGACGCGGAGCGCAACGGGCCGGTCTGGGCGCAGTCGGGCGACGCGCGCGTGACGCGGGTCGGGCGCGTCATCCGCAAAACTCGCGTGGACGAGATTCCGCAGTTCTGGAACATCCTGAAGGGCGACATGAACTTCGTCGGGCCACGCCCCGAGCGCCCGCACTTCGTCAAGCAGTTAGCGGAGGAGATCCCCTTCTACGAGCAGCGCCACCTGATCGCGCCCGGCCTCACGGGCTGGGCGCAGATCAAGTACCCTTACGGCTCTTCGATTGAGGACGCGCGGCAGAAGCTCCAGTACGATCTCTACTACGTCAAGAACCAGAGCCTGCTGCTCGACGCCGTGATCATGTTCGAGACGGTGAAAACCATCCTCTTCGGCCGGGGCGCGCGCTAAAGCGCAGACGGCGGGCAGGCAGAGGGACCGCATCATAGCCGAGCCGGCACACATAGGACGTTGCGGCTGATGACGGCTACGAACGCAGCAGGTAACTGAATCCGCCGCGCCGCGCGGTTAAGGATTCATGGAGAACAGCTATGAAGTTTAATTTCAGACTCACGACGCTTCCCCTCGTCGCGTTCTTCGCCCTCGTCGCCGGGCCGGTTTCGCTCGTCGCGCAGCAGCAGCCGGTGACTCAGCAGCAGCAGCAGACGCGGCCGCGCACCGCCGGCGGGGCCGAGAAACCCGGCGAGCGGCTGGAGCCCGACGACGCTTCCGCTCCGCCGCGCGCGGACGTGCCGGCCGAGACGTTAGCCAACCGCCGCGAGAGCATCTCGGAAGAGGAAGCGTCGATCGCGCCCCACTTCAACAACTTCCTTGCCAGTTACCGCCTCGGCCCCGAAGACGTCATCTCGATCATCGTGGACGGCACCTTCCGCGATCGCTATTCGAAAGGCGGCATCCTCATTCCGCCCGACGGCAAGGTCGCGCACCCGCTGCTGCCTGACGGCATCTTCGTCGTCGGCAAGACCACCAAACAGGTGCAAGACGAACTGATCGCCCTCTTTGAAGAGTTCATTATCGATCCCAAAGTCACCGTCTCGCTCGACAAGGCGCAGTCGGCCGCTTTCGCCGTGTTCGGCGACGTGGCGCAGCCCGGCATCCGCATCATGGCGCGCCGCTATTCAGTTACCGAGGCGCTTGATGTCGCGGGCGGCGTGCTGCCGACCGGCAACGCAAAGAAAGTGGTGCTCTTCCGTCGCACCCCCGACAACTACATCCAGCAGCACGTGATCGACGTGGCCGCCATCAGGAAGGGCAAGCGCCCAGACGACGTGTACCTCGCGCCCGGCGACCGGCTCGTCGTGCCCGGCAACAACCGCAAGAAGCTGGAAGAGTTTCTCAGAATCGCATCCTCCTTCAGCCTCCTCCGCGTCTTCACGGGCGGAATTTTTTAAGCAGTTCAAAGAGTAAAGGCAGGGGATGAGGGCGAAGAACGAAAGGCGAAAGGCGAAGGGCGAAGGGCGAAGGTTAAAACGCCTGCCCTTTCGATGCTGTTGCTCTGCCCTCCTCTTATTCCTCTTCATCCTTCATCCTTCATCTTTGATCGTCGCTCAGCCGTCGTGGCGGCGGCAGCCGGTGCGGACGATGGCGTGGCTGCGCGGCGTCTTTTTCCTCGACGGGTCGCGGGGCTGGGCCGTCGGGAGCCGCGGAGCCGTGTTGCGGACGGAAGACGGGGGGCACACTTGGATCGCGCGCCCGCGCCCGACCGCGGACAATTTGCGCGACGTGATTTTTGTCAGCGGGCGGAGCGGCTGGCTCGTCTGCGAGCGCAACTTTTATGAGTTGCGGACCAAGACCGATCCGCGCTCATACCTGTTGCGGACCGACGACGGCGGCGAGACGTGGCAGCGCGTCGAGGCCGTGGGTCAGGACATCGAGGTGATGCTTACGCGCGCCGTGTTTGCCGACGGACAGCACGGCTGGGTGTTCGGCGAGTCGGGCGCGATCTACGCCACGCATGACGGCGGCATCGCTTGGTCCCGTCAAGCCGCGCCGACCCACCACCTGCTGCTCGGCGCGCACTTCCTCGACCGCTCGCGCGGCTGGGTGGTCGGTGCGGGCGGCACCGTCCTCTCGACGAAAGACGGGGGCGAGAACTGGCAGTCGCAGGCGTCCGCGTTGCCCGCCGCAGCTAGGCGGGCGCGCCTCGGCGGCGTGCACTTCGCCGACGAGCGGCGCGGCTGGATTGTCGGCTCCGGCTCGCTCATTCTCGCGACCACTGACGGCGGGCGGACGTGGCAGACGCAAACGTCAGAGACTGACGTGGATCTCTTCGACGTGAGATTTTTGCATGAGCGTGAAGGCTGGGCCGTCGGGGCGGGCGGTACGGTTCTGCACACGACGGACGGCGGCGCGCGTTGGCAGGCCGAATCGAGTGTGACGCGCCACCCCTTGGAACGTCTGGCTCTTGCCGACAGCGGCGAGGCGGGACGGGCTTGGGCCGTCGGCTTCGGGGGCACCATTCTCGCGAATATAGCTGACGGACAGCCGTCGCTGCCGCCGCGCCTGCGACCAAACGCGCCCGCCGTCACCACGCGCAAAAGACGAGTCAACACGCCGGCCGCGCCGCCCCAAACATTCCGCACGAGGTCTTAACTATGTTTCACCCACAGTCGTCAGTCTCGCCCGTCGCGCCACAATCGCAACCTAGCAAATCGCGCAGAGTAGCCTTCGTCGTCCCCGCGCTTATCTTCTTGTGCGCGGCGTCAGTGTTAGGCCAGTCGGACCCGTTCGGGGCGGCACGACGACCACCGGCGACCACCACCACCCCTCAGCCGAAGCAGCAGCAGCAGCAGGCTGTATCCGCGGAAACGACGCGCGCGCAGCCGACTACGGCCGAGACCTCTGACCCGGTAAAGCCGGCGCCGACTGCGACCACACCGCCTGCGGCGGAAAGCGAGCCGACGCCCGCCGAACTGCGCCTGAAGATCAAAGACGCGAAACCGGGGCGCGAGCGCGCGGCGCTGCAAAAGCAACTGGTGGATCGACTGGTCCAGTCGGGTCAGAAAGACGAGGCGCTGGCTGAACTCCGCCTGTTGATTCACGAGGATCGTTTCGACCCGCCCTTCTTCTTTAACACCGGCAACGCGCTGGCTCGGCTCGGCGACGCGGGCGCGGCGGCCGACGCCTATCGCAAGGCAATCAGCCAGCGACGCGGCGGTTACGCGCGTGCCCTCAACAATCTCGGCGTGATCCTGATGCGTCAGGGACGCTGGGACGAGGCGCACGACGCGCTGACCGGCGCGCTCGCCCAAGAGGGTAACAACTACGCCGAGGCGAGCTACAACCTCGGGCGGCTCCACTTCCTGCGCGGCGAGAATGGGCCGGCGATCCGCGAGTGGAAGCGCACGCTCAAACTTGAACCCGATCATGCGGACGCCGCCGCCGCGCTCGCGCGCGCCTACGCCGCCGACGGCGAGCCCCGCGAGGGTCTCAAGGTGATCGAAGCCTTCGTCGCGCGCGGCACACGCCTCGGCTCTTCCGGCGTGCCGCAGAACATCGCCTACGCGCGGCGCGAGATCGTGGAGGCCAGTAGCATTGACAGCGAAGAGGCGACGCCGGTAGTGGCGACAGCGACGGCCGCGCCATCGCGCCCCGGCGTCGTTAGTTCCCCAAGACGGCCGTCGTCGCCGTCAGGACGGCGGGCCGTGTACGCGCTCGATCAACCCACTTATAAATTATTGGAGTCGGCGCGCGACGCCCGCGAGGCGGGGCGCTACGAGGCCGCGGTCAAACACTACCGAGACGTAATCGCGCGCAGCCCCGGCCGTTATTTCGCGCCCGCCAACCTCGAACTCGGCTTCGCGCTAATGAACCTCAAGCGCCCGGCCGAAGCCGCCGACGCGCTGCGTACCGTGACCGAAAAAGATGACGCGCGCTACCCCATCGCGCACCTCCACCT
>JBOGOY010000043.1:0-11622 GCA_050748185.1 Pyrinomonadaceae bacterium | reverse complement strand
GAATTACGGATACAAGTTAGGGGTTTTCGCTGATGTTAAAGGCGCGCCTGCCCGTTAAATTGGTACCCACTTGGTAACAGCTACGCCTCGTGGAGACGCGGCAAAGATGGGGAAACTCGGAGAGTAAACTTTTTTTGGACGGAGTAAGGAGAAGCTTATGAACAAGGCAAAGGGCGCGATTACTTTAGCGTTCATGCTCGTGCTGACAGGCATTGGCGCGGCAACCGGACAGGCGCAGAACAAGAACATGCTTCAGCTCGTGAGGCGCTTAGAGACTCACGCTGATAGCTTTAGCAACAGCGTGGATAAGGCGATGGATCGGACTCGTCTCGACGGGACGCGGCGTGAGGACAACATTAACGCCCTTGTCGATGCGTTCGAGTATGAAACCGATCAACTGCGCGAGCGCATTGAAGACAATGAGGCCATCGCCTCCGACGTTGAAGCGGTGTTGAGCCGCGCGATGCGTTTGGAGATGTTCGCGCAGCGCAACCGGCTGAACGCCAACGCGCAACGCGATTGGGCGCTGGTCAGAGAAGATTTGAACGAACTGGCGCGAATGTTCAACGTGGCGTGGGTGTGGACGGTGCCGGCGAACGCGCCGATGAAGAACATTCCGGTGCGTTGGGTGATCCGGCGTATCGAATCCCGCACGGATGAATTCCAGAACAGTCTCAGTCCGGCGCTTGACCGGAGTTCACTTAACGGAAGCCCGCTTGAAGATGAGATCAACGCGCTCGCCCAGAATCTTGAGAAGGAAGCCGACGGGCTGCGCGACCGCGCCAACAATCGTCCGGGCGGCGGGATCACAGGGGCGGATGTTGAAGCCCTTCTCAATCGCGCGTTAATGGTTGACCTTTTCATGATGAAACACGGTCAGCAGCTTGACGCCCGCACGCGCAATGATTGGGAGCGGGTGAGAGCGCATCTCGACGAGCTGGCTGATGCTTACAATGTGAAACGGGTGTGGACGATCACCGTCACGCCAATTACTACCAGCACTCGCTAATTATCAAGCGATGAGTGATGAGCAAGAAGAAGAATTAGCAGTTGTCTCATCACTCATCAGCTTCTTTTTTGAGTACGTAGCGCGCGACCTCGACACGATTGCTGAAGCCTTTTTTGGCGAGGATGTGGCTGATATGGTTCTCGACCGTGCGGACGCTGATGTTCAGTTCGGCGGCGATCTCCTTGTTGGTCAATCCTTGTCCGACCGCGATGGCAATGCGCTCTTCGGCTTCCGTCAATGCCTCGTCATGAAAGGGAAGACGTTCGTCAGCGCTTGTTTTCACGACGAGCCGGGCGATTTCGGAGTGCGTGCGCTCGACGCGGTTGAAGATGCTGCCGATGACGGCGAGCAGTTCATCCGGCTCGAACGGCTTTGTCAGATAGGCATCCACGCCGGCGCGAAAACCATCGATGCGAGATGTCGTGTCATCTTTCGCGGTGAGAAAGATGATCGGGATCAAAGCCGTGCGATAAGCAGACCGTAGTTGACGCGCGAGCGTGTAGCCGTCCATGCCCGGCATCCGAATGTCGCTAATCATCAAATCAGGCAGCGTCTCAGCCAAGCGCCTCAGCGCCTCCGTGCCATTGCGCGCCGTCGTCACTTCATAGCTTTCGCCACGCAGGCAGACTGCTATCGCCTGCAATAAGCTCGGCTCATCCTCAACCACAAGCAATCGTTTAGGCATTTTCTCCCTCACTGAAAAGTACTGAGTGATGAGGACTGAGGACTGAGTTAAAAACTGTTCTTACTCAGTCCTCAGTCCTTATCATTCAGTCCTCATCACTCAGTCCTCATCACTCAGTCCTCATCACTTAGTCCTCAGTCCTCAGTACTTTTCTTCCACACGGGCAATCGCACGGTGAAACGGCTGCCGCGCCGGGGCGCGCTCTCGACGCTGATTGAGCCGCTCATCAACTCGACGAGGCGGCGCGCTACGTACAGACCGATGCCGATGCCCGGCACTTCCGCGTATTCTTGTTCCGGCGCGTTGTCGTCCGATGTGCCTTTATGCGGCGCGCCCGCTTCGGGGGCAGAGCGTCCACGGTAGAATTTGTCGAAGATGTGCGGCACGTCTTCGGGTTGAATGCCGCGCCCGGTGTCGGTGACGCTGATCGCCACTTCGCCTCCTTCGCTTCGCGCCGACACTATGATTAGTCCGCCGTCAGGCGTGTACTTAACGGCGCTCTCAATGAGTTCACAGATGACGCGCCGCAACGCGGTGTAATCAGCGCGCACTTGCGGCAACTCGTTTGGTAATTCCAAGCGTAACTCTTGTTGATGCGCTTCCGCCGCTGAACGACTGTTCATTAAACAGGCACGCGCAATCTCGGCGACATCAACCCGCTCCACTGTGACGTTGAACGTCCCGGCTTCGATCTTTGAGAGATCGAGCAGATTCACGACGAGGTTGATTTCGCGGTCGCATTCGGCGGCAATACTCTCCAAGTACTCGCGCCGTTCTCCCTCGCTTACCTCGCTGCGCAACATCACCCGCGTCAAGGTCTTGATGGTCGTCAACGGTGTGCGTAGTTCGTGCGAAACGCTGCTGACGAATTCCGATTTCAAGCGGTCGAGTTCGGTCAGTCTCGCCTCGCGCGCTTCCCGGTGCGCCGCCATCAAGTTGAACGCGGCACCGAGGTCGGCGACTTCGGTTGCGCCCGCCACCGGCGCGCGGGCGGTTGTGTCACCTTCGCCAAACGCTTGCACGGACGCCTGCAAACGGCGCAGCGGTCGGGCAATACCTCTGGTGATGACGAGCGCCGCGCCGGCGGCGCACGCGAGCGCCGCGAGGCTAAACAACACGTAGCCGGTGAACTGCCGCCGCGCCGGCGCATGGACGCTCGCGCTTGGCGCACCGACGGCGACCACGAAGTTCGTCGCGCCCGCTCGCGCCAACCCATAGACGCGCCGTACTCCGTCGAAGGGACTGACAATTTCGATGGCGGCGGCTGGTCTGTCGCCCAGCGCCGTCACGAGCGGCGCGCCGCTGGCGCCGGCAATGGCCCCGCTCCTCTCCGCGGTCTGGCTGCGGTAAACGATGCGCCCGCGTGAATCGAAGACGGCAAAGACTTCGCCGTTTGCAGGTTCAAGGTAGCGGAAGAAGTCTCTGACGGCCGCCGCGTTGACGCGCGCGATGGCGACTCTGTCGGCTTCCACCGGCGCGCCGAGCGCGAGCATCGGTTGTGACGGATCGCTCGTTCGTAAATCCGCCGCCACTGTCCACGAGCGGCGGCGACGTACATCGTCGAACATTTCAGCGACGAGTTCAGTCGGCAACGGCACGGCATCAATCGGTTCGGATAGATCGGTGCCGCCTGTTGGATTAACGACGCGCACATCGACCCAAGTCAAACTCGTCGCGGTGAGACGGAGCGTCTCCGTCACAGGCACGCTTGTTTGGCGCGCCATCGCATAGCGGGCGATGGTCGTCAGTTGCTGCTGCTGCGCCGCAACCCACCGCTCAAGGGAGACCGCCGCCAGTTCCGCTCGTTGCTGCACGGACTGATCGAGTTGCCGCCGACCCGCCGTCCACAATCCCCAAAGGGCGACAACTCCGGCTAGTGCGAGCGGCGCGGCAACGCCGAGTGTGAGCATCAATAGTCTCCCGCGAATTCCCACTTTCACCTCCTCTCCCTAACTGTGTGACGATAAGCGACTATCGTCAAGCACATTCGCCATTTGGAGAGCGATCACTGATGGAGACTGCTTCGAGAAGCTCTCAGAAGTTAATCGAGTGAGCGCCTTCTCGTCGTGAGTAGAAATACCTATGTGGCATAGGTGTTCACACTCTCGCCACGTCCAATCGGCTTCCTTATCCTGCTGAACATGATGCCGATGCAGGAGATTTGTGACCACAATGAGGAGACTCAACCGATGCAGATAAAACACACGAATAACGCGCTCATCGCGCACGATAGGTCAATGGGCAGTTTGATGACACGAAGGCTGATGGTAGCCGCACTGTTGTGTCTTCCCTTGCTCTTCGCCGCCTGTGCAAGTGAGTCGCCGAGCGAGCGCGCCGAAGCAGCCGGCGGCGTCACTGCCGCGCAGATCATCAATAATCCAAACGCCTATGTCGGCAAAACCGTGACCGTCAGCGGCGACGTGGAAGAGATTCACAGCCCGCGCGCATTCAATATGGACAGTGGCGTGAGCGTTGGCGAGTTGCTGGTGCTGGGGCGTGAGCCGTTCCCGCAAGTGCCCGACAGTGGCAATCGTGCCTACATCATCAACGACACCGCGACGGTAACGGGCACGGTTCGCATGTTAATGACCGCCGAGATCGAGCGGGAGGTTGGTTGGGACTTAACGCCAGAAATCGAGGCCGAGTTCAACGCTAAGCCCGTGCTGGTCGCCCAGACGACGGGCTTTAAGTCGAACCCGAATCGCAGCCAGACGACCGCCGCGCCCGCGAACAACAATGCGAACTCGAACACGAACGCGAGTGCCGATCCGATTACTGATGTGCTCGTCATCGTCACGCCGGTAGATAGGACGCCGCTCGTCGGCAGGCGCGTGTTGTTTAGTGATGTCAAGGTGCAGAGCATGGTCGGTGATCGCGGATTCTTCATCGGCCCGAGCGACAATCAACGCCTCTTCGTGCGTTTGACGAAGCCGCTCGACACGGGAAGCGCTGAACAGATCGTCAACGTCAACCAAGGACAAGTACGAACGCTGAGCGGAATCGTCAAGCGGCTGCCGAACACTAATGAAGTCAGGCAACAGTGGGGATTGAACGCACAGGAAGCGGCGGCATTGGAGCGCGACCGGGTGTATCTCGAAGCTGATACCATCGAACTGTTGAAGAAGAAGCCTTAACACCGGCCAGAGCTTTGGGAGCGAGTAAGCTGCATGATTGGTGCAGCTTACTCACTCCCATTGTGGAGAAAAGAAACGTGACGAAGAACAATCATCTTTATGTGTAAAAATCTGTGAGGCTTCAGCAAAATGGCGTGGCGCGGGACTCGAAATGTGAAAGTGCTTTACGGATTCTTAGAGCGCGCATAGCCATGCGTCGAGTTGGGCAGAGAGGTCAGGCAAATCAACGGCAACCGACGAATCCATGAGAGGTACCTCCGAAAGAGAATTTTACTTTGGAGGCCAGCGTAGCGAACGCGATTGCTCACGTCACGCCATTTTGCAGAAAGGTTACGGTGAACGTGCGTGCCTTGCGAGTTGATCCCAAGAGCGGGCGTGCTATCAACGGCACTGGCATTGAAGAGTTCTTCATTGCTGGACGCGAGCCGGTGCCTTGCAGTGCGAACTAATATGAAGCGTGCGCGTAATTGGTCGGGGTGCAGAAATCAAGTGATTTCTGAGATTATTGGGAGTGATGAGCAACCAACAATCGCCACCCCCCGACCACCTGTTGCTCTTAGTCCAACAGGTGAAAGCACACTACCTAGAAACAAATGTCAAAAGCAAGGCTGGTCGTCCGCAAACTTATTCGGGACTCTCCTTCTTGCTGCTGGCTGTCGTCGCCGTCACTCTCCGCACTTTCAAGGGTTTGGAGTTGCACAAACTTCTTGCCAAAGATGCTCGTTTACGAAGCGAACTTGGCTTTGCAGCCGTGCCACATCGCAGGACTATCGAGCGTCGTCTTGACTGTTTGCAAGCGGAGGCCGAAGCTCAAGTCGCGGCTCTTGGACAAAAAATCGTTGGCGAGATTGAACCCGCCGCGGAGGTTCAAGTTGCCAGCGCGATTGACGGTCGCATGTATCAAGCTCGTGGTCCACTATGGCATCAAAAGCAGCGTACACAGGGAGTCATTCCACGGCACTTGCGAAATGTTGACACCGATAGCGAATGGTCAAAGAGCGGTTATCGCGGGTGGGTGCAAGGCTATCGTCTGGTCTTACAAACCTTGCTGTTGCCATCTCCCATACCTTTATTTGCGACTTGGCAGCCGAACAACTTGTATGAAGAGCATCTGGCTCTGCGAGCTTTGCAAGCTGGCACCCTGCCGGTCACTTCGTTGTTGTTGGGCGATAGCAGTTTCGGCTCGCCGGCCATGACCACCGCTTACGCGCGACGTGGCGGTTGGTTGTTGACGCCCAAGCAGTTGCCGCCCATTTACAGAACTTGGAAGCATGACCTGTTCGCGCTACGAAAAGAAACCATCGAACTACTCTTTCAACGCATCATGCAAGCGGTTGACTTAAGGGACTGTCCGACCAAAGGCTTACGCCGTAATGGGGCGTTCGTCATGGCAAGCGTGTGGCTTTATCAAACCATCGCTTGGAGCAATTACAAACAAAACAAGCCAATAGCCGAAGGCAAAGAAACAATAGACTTAGCGCGTTGGCGCATTGCAGCATGAATTACGCGCACGCTTCAACTAATATAAACTCAGCTGCCTGCTCGTGTCCTTCGCCCAAAATAGCGGAGCGATGCTCCGGTAGCCAATCGCCACACAAGGCTGGCACGATTCTCCTAAATCATTTCACAGACCTCCTGCGGCGTACGAGACTCGCGTCATGACATTTAAAATCGCGACGCGCCTGACAACTCATATATATGATCGGACTCCGGGCATTCCCGGCATCAACGAGTCAGCAGCCCCATCAATTTTTCGTGATAGGTGCGGCTTAAGTTCAACTCCTGCCCGTTCTTTAAAACAACGATGTGGTCGCCGTTAAAGAGCGGGTGGAGCGATTTGATTTTGTCCAGGTTGACGATCACCGAGCGGTGTATGCGGACGAATTTCTTCGGGTCCAGCTTCGCCTCGAGCCGGGACAACTGCTCGCGGATGAGGTGTGTCTCGCCGTCGACGTGAAGTTCGAGGTAGTGTCCGGCGGCACTCACCCAGTCTATCCTCTCGGTTAAAATCAAAGTCGTGTCGCGCGCCGATTTCACCGGGATGCGCCTGAGATATTTCGGCTCGCTCCTGACCTCTTTCAACAAACGCCGCAGCCTCTCTTCGATCTCCACCGCCGGTATCTGGCGCCCGATCTCCCGCTTAGCACGCGCGACGGCTTTGTTAAAGCGGCACTGGTCGAAAGGTTTGAGGAGGTAATCGACCGCGTTTATCTCGAACGCGCGCAGGGCGTATTCGTCATAAGCCGTCACGAAAATCACCGCCGGCATCTCTTCGACGCCGACGGCTTCGACCACTTCGAAGCCGCCGACTTTGGGCATCTGAACGTCGAGAAAGACCAGATCCGGCTTGAGACTGCTGATGGCTTTGACCGCCTCTCGGCCATTGGCGCACTCGGCGACGATCTCGACCTCCGGGTCGTCGAGCAGAATCTTGATGCGCTCGCGCGCCAGCTCCACGTCGTCAACGATAATCGTCCGGATACTCATCAGTGCCCTGCGGTCTAACCCTGAAAAGGAAGCTCGATACTGACGACGGTTCCCTCGCCCGGCAGGGCGGCGATCTCGAAACGGTGCGCCGCGCCGTAAAGATTTTTCAGGCGCGCGCGGGTGTTCGCCAAGCCGACGCCCCCGGCGCCCGGTGCTTCGGGCGACGCCAAGTCGAGCCCGCTGTCCCGCACTTGGAGGACGAGTCGCCCGTCTCGGCGGCGGGCGCAAACTTCGATGCGCCCGCCCTGCTCGAGCGGCGCGAGCCCATGCCGGATAGAGTTCTCGACGAGCGGCTGCAAGATCAGATTAGGCACCAGCGCCGAGAGCGTCTCCGGCTCGACCTTCCACTCGACCTGTAGGCGCTTCCCCATCAGCGTCTGGTGAATCTGCAAAAAGGCTTTCAGAAACTCCATCTCCTCCGCGAGCGAAATCTCCTGCGCCTTGTCCTTCCTGAGCGCGACCCTGAACAGGTCGCTGATCTGCGTGATCATCTGGTCGGCGTCCTTCGGCGAGCGGTAGATGAGAGCTGAAAGGGCATTCAAGGTGTTGAAGAAAAAATGCGGGTGGAGCTGCATCCTCAGCACCTGCAGTTCGGCCTGCTGCAGGCGGAAGGCGCGCTCCTGCGACTCACGGAAGTACAGGTAAGCCTGCTGAATGGCGATCACGGTCGCGTAGCGGACTACCGACGCCGAGACGAAGTTGAAAAGCAGGCTTAAGTTCACCAAGCTCTCCCGGACCGCCTTCGCCGTGAACAGCCCGAGCAGCCCCAACCCCGTGTGGTAGCCGTGGTGCTGAATTACTCCGAAGACAACGCCGAGGATTAGGTGCAGCAGTAAGCTGCGCCAAAGATGTCGGCGGGTGACGGGCAGACGAGAGCCGAGCCATAAGATGATTGGCGTGATGAGTGCCCAGAGGTAACCCCCCCAAGCCAGTTTGGCGACCGGGATCCACCACGCGACCGGGTTCTGGTTGTTCGCGTTATAGAGATAGACCTGCGGAATCTGGATGACGAACAGGACCGTGTGGGAGGCGAAAATCAGCAGCGCCAGTCGCCACGCCCTCTGTCTTGTCAGGTCTATTTTCACTCCCGCTCCGTCTACTCTTCGGCTCACGTCACGACATTATATAGGAATGAAATTTCGTTGTACCGGGGCGCCGAGACTTACCGTCCATCTCCCCGGATAGTCTCCTCCGTGCCCTATCATGCGGCTGCCGCTGACCACCTTCTCAAAGAAGCCGTAGCCGTTCTTGCTACCACCGGTCTTCATTCGCCGCCACGACAAGGCTCGTGTGCTCCGGAAAATAGCCGTAAATTTAATTTGCCCATCCGATGCCGTCAGGCTTTTTTCCGGTTTGAAAAGTGGTGAGTTGCTTCCCGGCGACAATATCTACAACGCTGACCGAGTTATCGTCGGGATTAGTTAAAAAAGCGTGACGGTCATCGCCCGAGAGTGTAAGAACTTTCGGGCTTGAGCCGAGTTCAGTTTCACTAATCAGGCGATGGGTCTTCGCATCAAAAACAGTGAGTTTTTTTAAGAAGGCGACGACAAGCTTTTTACCGTCGGAGGTTAGTCTGATTCGACCGGTGTCGGGCTCGGTGGTTTTAATCCTGGCGGTTACTTCATCGGTAGCCGTGTCAATCACAGCCAAGTTTCGGCCGCTGACCCAAACCTGTTTCCCGTCAGGGGTGATGTCGATCCCATAGACGGGGTCTTCAAACTGAATAACTTTCACCTTACCCGTGGCGCGGTCTATCACGCTAACGCTTTTCCCCTCGAGGTTCGGCGTGTAAATCTTTCGCTCGTCGGGCGTGATTTCGACAAACCAGGAGCCTTGCCGGTCTGTTTTATAAGTTTTGAGAATCTGCCCCGTGTACGCATCCATTTCGAGGATTGTCTGTGCGCCCGCGCAGGCGGCCCAAATTCGGCGTCCGTCGCGGCTGATGCGAATGTCATGCGCCGAATAAGAGCCTAAGTCGAAAGTGGCTCTGACTCTTCGACTCTTAAGATCAATAGCGCTGATTAACCTTCCGGCGGCGACGTAGGCGTGGCGTTTATCGGGTGAGACTCGTACCTCGTGAGGATTCTTCCCGGTCTCAAGCGTGACCAGAGTTTGATAAGTGGTGCTATCGACCAGAGCGACCCGGGATTCCGCCATATAAGCTATCACTAGGACGCCAACCTTGACCGGTCGCTCAGCAGGCGGACGGTTTGCCTGCTGAGCGGCTTTCGGCTTCTGACTTCCCGCTACGCTCACGAGCAATGTCAGGCAAGCCACAGGGGTGAGCAGCGCGCCGGCTACTGATTTCCTCGCCGCCTTGTCGAATGGAAAACGCATCCTTCATCTCCTTTAGCCGCCCGGCGTCGGACTCCTATCATCCGTGCCAGCGTCTTTCCGCCCCGGACTCATCTTTGCGCAGCGTCGGCGACCGCCTGCCGAAACTCCTTCCAGGCGACCGCGCCGGAGTGGACGGCGACGAGCGTTTCGACTTGGAGCTTCAGTTCTTCAACTTTCTTCACCAACTCGTGGTTAATCTCGATCATCGGCGGGATGCCTCCCCCCGCGTCCAGCGGCGAAAACATGTCGCCTTGGAACAGGATTTTCTCCTTCGGGAAGTAGAACATCACCATGTCATTGACGTGCGAGGTAGGTCCGATGCTGTAAAGCTCGACCGTGCGTTTGCCGTCCGTGAACACGCGCTTTTTCTCGAACGTCTCGATTACAGGCGGGCGGGGACTCAAGGCCAGAGCGTCGGGCTTGAGAATGAATTTAGACTTGGCGATTTGTTCGACGAAAGTTTTGTTTCCGGGTGGAACGACGACAATCGCGCCCTCGGCGATGTACTCGCGCAGACCTCCCGTATGGTCGAAATGAAAGTGCGAGAAGCCGACGTACCTGATCGGCTTACCAGGGATCGTCTGCCTGACTAGTTTGATGATCGCCTTAGAAACATTCGCGTCGGTCGGGGTTTCCAGAATCATCACGTGGTCGTCGAACTCGACGAACATCACACGGTAGCTCTGCCCGATCCTCTCAATCAGGTAGACGCCGTCGCCCACCCTCCTCATCACTTCGGCGGCGGTCGCCGCTGGCGCGGCTTCGACGAATCCCGCGGGGACTTCGAGCAGCTTTTCGCCGTCGGCAAAGTCCAGCAGCTTGACCTCCGCGTATTCGTTCTCGCTCGTGACGGATTGGTTCACCAAGGTGAGGCGTGTGCGGGGGATTTTGACGCCCCCGAAGTCCCGATAATCAGAGTAGGAGTTCCCAAAGGTGATGTCACCGAGTTGTGCATGGCTGTCCACCTGTTCGGTTTGCGCCAGCAGGTTTGTCAGCGCGTCAAAGTACAAACTAATCTGCGCGCCGTTCTCGGCGGCGAAGCTGACGGCGCGAAATTTACGCCCGCCGATTTCAGCCTCCCCCAGCCAGCGGAGTGTCTCCGGGCGCTGTGACACGTAGAGCATGAGCAGATGCGGGACTTCCGAAAGCATCGCCACCTTGAATTGGCTCTTAGCCCGCTCGTCCAGATTCCGCACCTCGTTGCCGCGCCGGTTCCGCAACACGTCGATGTTGAAGGAACGCTTGGGGGCGATGACGGAACGGAAGTTGAATTTATAGCCGCCCGCGGAATTCGACTGCCCCTCGGTCACGTACCGGATGCCAGAGTAATCGATCAACGTTTTCGCCCCGACGCGCTGAAATTCGGCCGGCGGTGCGTCGAAAGCCGCGTTCTGCCCGAGTGGGTGATTGACCGCCTTGTAGTTAATGGTGATTTTATCGGCGCGGCGGATGTTCTCTATTCCGCCGAGGGCGTTGATGCCGTCCTCCAGCACCTGCCTAGCTTGTAAGTGTGCATGCCAAGTCGGGCCGGTCTTCTCCTGAGCGAGGCGAGGTGAGACGAAAATTACAAATTGCAGTAAACACAGACCGCTGATCCAGACTCTTTTCATCGTGACGCTTACATCCTTGAGTTATTTCGGAATGGGATTGCACAGAATCGGCAATTGAAACTGGGGGAGTTGCCCCGCGAAGAGTTATATCCCCTCTCTCAGAATAGGAGTTGCCTCCATAGGGGGGAATAAAAATGTCCCGAACCGTTTAACTGACGTAATGAACCGTGCGACTCTTGGCAGGGATAATAAAAGGTTGGTCAGAACAAAGAGGAGTGAAAGGAGGCTCACAGCGCCGACCCGGAGGGGGGCTACCATCGCCGGAAACCCCGGGCACCTTCAATGGAATACGCAGAAGCCTTGAGTACCTTACTTGTAATAGTCACGACTTAATCTGACACTCCCTGTAAACTGAACACA
>JBOGOY010000042.1:2979-11772 GCA_050748185.1 Pyrinomonadaceae bacterium | reverse complement strand
TTAGCGTGCCGCGGCGCACGCGCGGTTACGTCCTCAAGCAACCGGATTGCTTCGTCGGCCTTGCCCTCTTCCTTGTGCAGCAGGCTCAGTTGGTATTTCGCTTCCACGTTCGCCGGATCGAGGTGCAGGCAGCGCGCGAACCGCGACTTGGTGGCGGCCGGCTGATCACGCTGCCCCGCGAGGGCAAGCCCCAGCGCGAGACATCCGCGCGGATCGTCCGGGCGTTGTTGGACGTAACGCGCCAAAGCGTTTTGCGCCGCCGCCAGCTTGCCGCTGTGCAGCGACGCCGCGCCGAAGAGGTAGAGCGATTCGGCCTCGTCCGGTTGCAACTTCAGCAGCGCGGTCGCGGCCTCAACCGCCGCTTGGGGACGCCCGGCGCGCATCGCGGTCAACACGAACTGGGCCATGATGGGCGCGGAATCAGGAGCCATTGAACGAGCCTGACTCACAGACTCCAGCGCGGCGATTGTATTCCCTTCGGCGTTTTCCAGCGCAGCCAGCGCCGAGAACACATCGGCGGAGCGAGGGACCAAAGCGAGCGCACGGTTCAGATGCCGCCGGGCCGGCGCGAAATCACGGGCCTCGGTTTCCAGACGGCCCAGCGAAACCAGCACTCCGGCGTGGTTCGGGGCAGTCCCGAGCGCCAGCCGTAGCAGCCCCACCGCTTGTTGGACCATGCCGGCTTTTTGCAACACCTCCGCGCACTGTGCGGCCACGACAGGGTTGGCAACTGCCGTCTTTTTCATCTGAGGAATTAAGGCCGTCAACCTTTGCCGCTCGCCCGACGCCAGATGACTTGCCGCGATGACTGGCAGAGCTTGCACCGTCTTCACTCGGTTCGGGAGTTTGTCAGCCGCCGCCAGCGCCTGCCGCGGCTCGCCGATCAGCAGCAGCGCTTTGACCAAACTGAGACGGAGTTCAGGAGCGGCGGCGACGGGGACCAATTCTATCTCGTTGAGAAGTTGACGCGCCTCCTCTCGCCGGCCCAACTCGTGCATGACGTGTGCGAGGTTGAGCTTTGCGCCGACGGACGCCGGGTCCAGTGTCAACACGCGCTGGAACAAGGCTTGCGCTTCTTCGAGCCGCCCTTGCCGGTGGCGTACCCTGCCCAACAGTTCCAAAGCCCTGACATCTTTGGGATGAGCGACGGCGTAGTCGAGCAGAGGCCTTTCGATCTCCGCCAACCGTCCCTGCTCGATGCTGTGCTCGATCTGCTTCAGGCTGGCGCCCCCGGCGGGGTCACTCTGCGCCGGAACGGAAGGCGCGAGCCAAATGAGCAGCAGGCAAGCCGCCAGCAATTGCCGCTGACAGGCGCGACTAACCACACAAGATGGGGATACCCTGTCAGAACCGGGAGCGGTAGCGACCGGGTAAGGCTGCACCCCGTCGCAACCGCTCCCGGTTCTGACATGACAGGCGCGTCTAAGGGACATTCGGCTTGCCCCCCATCACTCCCGGCAGTTCGCGGCTCCGGCTGGATGCTTTCAGTTCGCGGTAGAGTTGGAGTTCGCGCTCGGCGTCGGCGGGCCGCGAGGTGCGGCGGTAAGCGATGCTCAGTTGATAGCGGATGTAATCCGTGGCCGGGGCGATGCGGGCGGCGGTCTCCAGTTGCTCGACGGCCGCGTTCACGTCGCCCTGCTCGATCAGCGCCTTGCCCAACTGATACCGCGCGTCGGCGTAATCGGGGCGCGCCGCCACGGCCTCTCTCAACAACGCGAGCGCTTCCGCGATCTGCTGCTTGCGTTCGAGCAACACATAAGCCAGATGATATTTCGCCGTCTCGTCGGCCGGGTTCAACTTCAACTCCTGTCGAAATTCCTGCTCGGCCTCTTCCAGACGGTTCAGGCGGATCAAGCTCTGGCCCGCGCCGTAATGGACTTGCGGCAGGTTGGGGTCCAGTGCGGCGACGGCTTGAAACTCCTTCAACGCGCGCTCGTAGTCTTCGATCATCACGAAGCCCTGCGCGGCATAAAAACGCGCCGGCGCGTTCTTCGGCTGCTGCTCGGCGAGGCGCGCGAACACGCCGGCCGCCGCCTTGTGCTCCGCCAACTGGACCAGCGAGACGCCGTAGGTGTAGGCCAGTTCGGGATCGCCGACAAGCGCCATCTCGATCGGCCTGAGCGTCTGCGCCGCCCGCCAGAAGTCTCTGGTCAGGTAGTAGCTCACGCCGAGCATCCGCCGCGCGAGTGTGTCGTCGGGTTGGGCCTGCACCTGCCGTGCGAGCAACGGGATAGCTTTGTCGTACTGCGCGGCGCGAAAACTGACGATCCCCCAGTTGCGGTCCAGCCCCGCGAGTCCGGGTTCCCATAGCGCGGCGGCGGCAAACTGTTCCAAGCTTGCCGCAAGTTGTCCCTGCTGCGCGGCGATCACGCCGAGGTTGTGATACGCCTGCGCGAGCACGACGCTCAACTCATGCTTGAATTTCCGAACTTTCGCCGCCGCCTGCGCGTCGAGCGCGGATTCTTCGATGAGGAGCACGCTTTCGCCGCCCGACTCGTCAGACTTCTTTTCGTCCTCGGGGCGTGGCGCGGCGGCGCGACTGGGGGCCACGGAATCGCTCGTCGTCGCGGCGACCTGATTGAGTATTTCGCTGACCTCCTGCCGCGTACTTTCGAGCGAACGGCTCTGCAACTCTCTGGCGACGGCCAGTTCTTTTTCGCCTTCGGCGCGCCGCCCTAATTTGATTAACAGGCGACCCAGCAGAAAGTGTGCACGCTTAATTTGATAGCTGTTGGCGGTGGCGTCGGCGGTCAACTCGATCGCCCGGCGCAGGCTCTGTTCCGCGGCCGGGTCATTCAACTCGGCTTGCGACTGGCCGAGGAACAGATGGGCCTCGCCCGAACCGGGCTTGAGCCGCGTGGCTTCCAGCAAGCGCCGCACCGCTTTGGGATGATCGCTCTCCCCCGAGGCCAAGACGCCAAGAAAGAAGTTTGAATAAAAATCCCGCGGGTGCAATTGCAACTCACGCTCGAAGGCTGCGGCCGCCTGCGGCAGGCGCTCGCTGCCGCCGTGCTGGAGGATCACGTAACCCAGATAAAAGTGCGCCCGCGTCGTGTTGGGATCGATCGCCAACGCCTGCTTGAACTCGCGCTCGGCCTCCGCGGGAAAGCCCGTTTCGTAATAAGCGCGGCCGAACAGGTTGTGCGCGGCCGCGCTGTTATCGAGCGCCGCCTGCATTTCCTCGAAGAGCAGTTTGGCGCGACCGGTGTCTTTCAGCCGCAGGTAGGTCATGCCCAGTGTATAGGCGGCGTCGAGGTCGGGTTCGAGAACTACGGCGCGCTCCAGTTCGGGGCGGGCGCTCGCGTAATCTCCTTTCATGTAGAAGAGCTTTCCTAAGATGTGGCGCGCACGGGCGTTTTTCGGATCGAGATTGAGGGCGGCCCGCGCTTCGGCCAAAGCCCCATCCACTTCCATCAAACGCATGTGCGCGATCGATAAATCCGTCCGCGCCGTCGCATCGTCGCGCAAGGCCAGAGAGCCGCCCAGCAGTTGGACCGCGCGTTGAAACTGGCCCTCGCGGACGGCGATGCTTCCGAGGCGGCGGAGCGCGATGGCGACGACCATACGGTTCTCGACGGCCGCGCGCGCGAGGTCGCCCGAAAGCTGATAGGTCTCGGCCGCGCTGAGGTGGCGCGCAAGTTCATCTTCTTTGGCCTGAGTCTGAGGCTGCTTGGCGGGCTGGGAGACTGCTGCGCCGGTTCTTTTAGTTTGAGTCGCGAGGGCGGGCAGCAGCAGCCAGAAGGCGTGGAGCAGGAGTAAAAGCGAGAGGGATTTGCCGACGGTCATAATCATCCGGTAAAGCTTAAAACGAACGCGCCAAAAATAATAGCAGGAAGGCAAAGCCGACCGTCGAGCTTTACCTTCCTGCCGGCGTTTGAGTTGAAACTCAGAAGACCAGCTTCAACGAATATTGAATTTCACGCGGGCCGCGCGTGGTTCCGACCGTCCCGAAAGCGCCGTTTTTACTTTCCCCGGTGATCACACGGACGGGGTTAGCCGCGCTGCAAGGGGCGTTGCCGCAAGTTACCGGCCCGCCGCCGAGGTTCAACTGCAAGGTGTCCGCGCGGAACTGCGCGTGGTTGAAGGCATTGAACAGTTCCAGACGGAACTGCACCCGCGCCGCTTCTCCCAGAGGCCTCTGCAACCACGACGGAGCGAAATTCTTGTAGAAGGATATGTCGAAGTTGTTAATCCCGGGTCCGAGACAAGAGCCGCGGGCCGAGTTGCCGGGTTGTCCGATAGTGGCCCCGACCAGCGTGAAGGCGGCGGGGTTGAGGAACTGTGTCGGATCACCCGTGTCCAGTCTGCACGGCACGCCGGGCACGCGGTTCGGCCGCTCGTTCCCCGTGTTGGTCGCGATGCCTGACACTCCGCCCATCAGATTGGTGATAGATCCGTTGGTGATGTTCGGCGTCAGCGATGAACCGGAACTGAGCGTGATGATCGTGGCGTACTCCCACCCGCCGAGCGCGGTTCGCACAAACGCATTCGAGTCCTTCAGCGTGGGCAGGTAGAAGATCGCGTTTGCCACGAAGATATGCGGGCGGTTGATGCCCGAATTGCCTTTCTCCAAACGCCCGTTATAAGTGTCGAGCCGCGTGTTAGCGCTTTGCGCGCCGGAGGAATCGTCCAGCGGGGCGTTGGCGATCGAGTGCGACCACGTGTAAGAGGCTTGAAGTTGCGAGCGGGTGAACAGGCGTGTCTTGAACAACGTCTGTAGCGCGTGGTAACTGGCTGACCCGGAACGCTCCCACTTAAGGATGTTGCCGTAGTTGCGGAAGGGGCGCAGCGCATTCGCATTCTGGAGGAACGCCGCCTGCGCCCGGTTGGCCGGCACCGGCTGGTTGATGTCGTAGTTGAGCAACTGGTGCAGCGCACGGTTGCCCACGTAGCCGACCTCTAACACCGCATCCCGCCACAACTGCTGATCGACGGTTAAGTTCCACTGCCAAGTGTTGGGCACCTTGTTCGACGGATCCCAAGCCCGGTTCGGCGCGCCGTTGGGCGGCCCGTCGATGTTAATAGTGCCCGCGTCGAGCGTCCGAGTTCCGCCGACGCCGAGCGCGAACGGCGCGTTACCGGCCAAGCCCAGCAGCGGCCCGACGCGCTCGCGCTGGAAGAACTGACCCACGCCCGCGCGGATCGCCGTCTTGCCGTCACCGAACGGATCCCACGCGATGCCCAGACGCGGCGCGATCAGGTGATTGTTGTTTTCGCGCAAAGAGCGATTGACACCCTCGCGCGGCACACTGGCGCCGGGAATGTCGGCGCAGGGGTTGGTCCCCGGTGGGACCACGAGACCGTTGCAGGGGTCCGACGAAGGTTTCGCCGGATCGTAGAAGTTGGGATCGAAGACGCTGATCGCATCATCGGCGTCATAAGGCTCGCGTAGGAACGACCAGCGCGCGCCCAGTTCGAGCGTCAGGTTAGAGCGCACTTTCCACGTGTCGCCAAAGTAGAACTCGACGTTCTTGTAGCGGAGTTGTGCCCTCGGCTCGCGGTTGACCTCGGCATAGCCGAAGAAACTTCCGCGGGTCAGCACGTCGGCCAGATAGTTGCCCGAGTTGTTCGCGCAGCAAGCGCCCCAGAACTGCGGAGTCTCGGCCGCCCCCGATCCGCCGGTGTCTTCGTCTTTGGCGGCCCAGTCAATCAGGAAGCCCATTTTGAACGTCTGATTGCCTTTGACTTTCGAGAAGTCGTCTCTGAAAGAGTAGATGTCGAGTGAGTTCAGGAACGGCGCGGTGCTCCACAGATCAGGACCGCGGTTGCTGTTGAAGGGTGCGATGCCGCCCCAGAAGACCGGGTGCGGGCGGTCGGCCCCGTAGGTCTTCACGCTTTCGGGGAAGAAACTGGGGATCGCGGCGTTGAGCTGCGAATTGATGTCGCCGCCAACGCCGGGGGTGACGTTGATGCGGTTGGCCGAGTAGGAGAACTGCACCTCGTTGACCGCGCTGCCGCCGAGCGTCGAAGTCAGCTTGAGGGCCGCCTGCCGCGAAGGCTGCTCCCAACTGCTCTCCACGCCCGTGAACGGATCGTCGCCCCACAGGCCGGCGGTCAACAGCAACGGAGCCGGGTTCTCCCAGTGGTCCTGCGTGTAGCGCCCGAAAATCTGATTGGAATTGGTGAGTTTGTAGTCGATGCGGATGTTCTCTTCGCGGAATTCAATGGGCGCGTTCGTCGATTCACGCCAGTTATTGCAGTCGGAACCAGCGAAATTCGGCTCCGGGTACAGGCCCGCGATCAATCTGCCGGCCGGACTGAGACTGGCCTGCGGAATGATTTGGGTGGCAGAACCGGGGCGGTCACCGCCGATCGCCGGCCCGCTGCAACGGATTCCGTTGACGAAACGCGGTTGGCTGAAATCGCCGTTGCGCTCGGCTAACGTCGGCACGGTGCCGAACCGCGTGAAGCCGCGAATCTCTTTGTTCCATTCCTGTGAGTAGAAAAAGAAGAGCCGGTCCTTCACTATCGGCCCGCCGAGCGAGAAGCCGAAATCGTTGCGGCGCAGTTTGTCTTTCTGACCGCTGTTGCGGTTGACGAAAAAATCGGCGGCGTTCAGCTTGTCGTTGCGGCCGAAGTAGAACGCGCTGCCGTGGAACTCGTTTTCGCCGCCTCGCGTCACAATGGAAATCACCGAGCCCGACGCCTGCCCGTACTCGGGGCCGTAGCTGTTGCGCAGCATCTTGAATTCGGCGATGGCCTCGATCGAGGGGTAGAGCAGAATCGTCCGGTTCGAGCCCGTGTCGTTGTTATTGGCTCCGTCGGTCAAAAACAGGTTGCTCTGGGTGTTGTTGCCGTTGACGGAGAAATCGACGCCGGAGAACAAGCCCTTGTTCTTACTGTCGAAGTTGTTGGCGGGCGAGACGCCGGGCTGCAACTGTGTGAGTTGCACGAAGCTGCGGCCGTTCAGCGGCAACTCGCGCACCTGCTCGCCGCTCACCACCTCGCCGATGGCTCCGGTGTCCTGTTGAATCTGGAGGTCAGTGGCTACGATGTCGATCTTCTCGCCGACATCGCCGACCTGCATCGTCACGTCCTGCCTCGTGGTCGTGGCTACGTTGACCGTAACGTTCTCCACCACCGACTCTTTGAAGCCGCTCTGCA
Source organism: Pyrinomonadaceae bacterium (assembly GCA_050748185.1). Lineage (GTDB taxonomy): Bacteria > Acidobacteriota > Blastocatellia > Pyrinomonadales > Pyrinomonadaceae > JACCRA01. The sequence goes on along the minus strand of JBOGOY010000042.1, from coordinate 4,668 downwards.
CCGCGGAGATGCGATAGGAGCCGATGGGCAGGTCCGTCACCGAGTAGATGCCGTCGTCGCTCGTCCGCACCTCGCGTTTCAGGCCGGTCCCGACGTTGGTGACGGTGATCGTCGCGTCGGGCAATGCCGCGCCGCTCTGATCGACAACGGCGCCGGTAATCTGCCCCGATGACTTCTGCGCGGCAGATGGGAGGGCTAACAACAGCACGAGACAAGTCGCCAATCCCAGCGCCACCAAAATGCTCTTTAGCGTGCGCCCTCCGGCTTCACCTTTTCGGTGGGCCGGATTCTGAGGCGGATTCACCTGACACATTTTGATCATGGTTAAGCTCTCCTGAAGCATCGCATTCCGGCTATTCGCCCAACATTGCGAGGGACGATGGCGACCACTCAGCTAAACTGTTCGGGCCGTGTGCAGAACACCGAAGAGGATCACCTTCGTAGTTCAAACCGTTTCCCTCACACGCGGAATCGAGCAATCCTCATCACAATCGGGCTGGTTAAAGACACATCGACGGGTAAGGCTTAATTAATTCAGCAAACTCTTGGGGATGCCCCAGATAACATCCGAATCCTAGCGCGATGTTAGAAATCAAGCGGACTGAGGGCTGGATACACTATAGGGACTGCTTTCCGGCCGCGAAAGTTACCGCCCGTATATCACGGTGAAGTGCATCGATTCACGGACATAAGTACGGGCGAAGCGGTGCGTTACACGTAAGAAGTAACTCGTTACATCACCCGAAAGTTCGGCGTGGCCGGCCGAAGCTCTCTCAATCGGAGGCATGACCCATCCGCGCCGCGGTGGCTGTTCAAACGCGCCGGATGGGCATATAATCCCTCTCTGCCGTCATCCCGGATCGACCAACCGCGGGATACTGAACAGTTTTCTTCAACTCGCACGCGCCCACGAACGACGCCTCGCCGCGCCGTCTCCTTTTCAAGCGTGCTTTTCCCGGTCCGTGGCGAATCAATCATATGGAGTTGGGTAAAGAACAAAAACTAGAGCAACTAGAGAAGGTTCTCCACAGCCGGACACTACAGAACTCGGAGAGCCTTAAAGCGTTCCTCCGCTTCGTCGTGGAAAAGACAGTCGCCAACCAAGAGGTGCAACTCAAAGAGTACGTGATTGCCACGGAAGTGTTCGGGAGAAACAGCGACTACGACTCTCGCATCGATTCGGTGGTCCGCGTTCAGGCGGGGAGGCTGCGAACGAAACTACAGGAATACTATGCCACCGAGGGGAAGGGCGATCAGATCGTCATCGATCTTCCCAAAGGTCACTACCATCCTGTCTTTACCTATTCCCCCCCCGAGCCTCCCACCGAATCTCCCCCCACGCAGCCCGTTCTCGCCTTCGCCGCGCCGACCAACGGGCACGCCACGCCGCTCTCGACTGACATTCATTCGAGCGTCGGCCTCTCTCCCACCGCGCGCAGCCGGAAACCTTGGCCGGTGATTCTGACAGGCGCCGTCATCGTCATGCTGGGTCTCGCGGTGCTGGCGCTGGCCTTCTCGAATCGCGAACTGCGACGCCGAACGACGAGTGGTGGCGCGCCGTCTCTGACCGTCGCCGAGTACAAGTCCGTCTGGGGCGCGTTTCTGAACGATCCCGAACCGCCCCTGCTCGTCCTGAGTAACCCGGCCGTTTACCGCTTTATCAACAAGTCTGATCCGGCCCCTTTAACG
>JBOGOY010000042.1:0-2969 GCA_050748185.1 Pyrinomonadaceae bacterium | reverse complement strand
CTTTAACGCAGCGAGCCATCCAGCTCAACGCGGAGCAAGGCCGGATGATGTCAGACGCGCCGGAGTTCAAAGGGCAGTACCCGCCTTACGCCGAGCAACCGGCCCGGCTCATCCCGTCGCTCGGAATGTATACCGGGATGGGCGAGGCCATCGGGCTTTACCGTCTCACCAGTTTCTTCCGCTCGGCGGACAAAGACATCCTGCTCAAGCAGAGCCGCCACGTAAACGCGACCGATCTTAAATACCGTAATGTCATCCTGCTCGGCAGCATTTACGTCAACGAGTGGTCACGCAAATTGCCCGCCGGCGAGAAATTCATCTACACCTACTCGGCGACGATCGAGAATCCCGATCCGCTCCCGGGCGAGGAGCGCGAATATCGGCCGCAGTTCGACGAGCAGACCGGGGAGTTGCGGGCTGATTACGCGCTCATCACCGTGAAGCCGAACGTCTCCGGCGAGCATGCGGTGATGACGCTGGCCGGCATTTACAGCGAAGGCACCGAGGCGGCGGCCGAATTCGTCACCACCAAGAATCACCTCGCCATCCTCAACGAGCGGCTGCGACAGGCCGGCGGGACCAACGGGCTGCCGAAGTATTATCAAGCGCTGCTGAAGGTCGGGGTCGAGAACGGCACGCCCACCACCATCACGCTCCTCGCACTACACCCACTGAGCGGTTCCGCCAACTGAGCGGCGACGACGAGCACCCGGCAAACGATGGTAAAACCTCTTCGCTCTCTGTCTTCTCCGTGCCCTTCGTGGCTTTTCCCTTGTCTCACCGTCGCGGGCTTCGATTCAGAAAGTTAACCCGTACCCATACCTGAACAGCGGATCATAACCGCGCTCAACGGCGCGCAACGGGACTTGGGCCATCGTGCGGGGCCACGAGAACGAGAGCTTGCCGGTCGGCTTGTAGTCGCCGAAAAGCACGTCGGCCACGCCCTGCCCTTCGGTCCCCGGCAGCCACGCGGCGACGAAAGCGTCGCACTGCTCCAGCGCTTGCTCGACGAGCAGCGGTCGCCCCGACAATAGCACCACGACCACAGGGATCCCCGCCTGCTTCATGTTGCGGATGGCGGCCACGTCCTCAGTGGCGAGATTCAGTTCTTCCCTATCCCCGATCATCTCCGCATACGGCGCTTCGCCGATGACAACGACGCCGACATCGGCCCCGGCGGCTCCAGTCCCGTCCGCGGAGAAAGTGACTTTCGTGTTCTTCGCGGCCGCGTTCTGAATCGCCCGGAGGATGGTCGTGCCGCCCGGCGTCACCGGCCCGCTCTTGCCCTGCCACTCGATGGTCCAGCCGCCGCACTGATTCCCGATGTCGTCCGCGCTCTTCCCCCCGACGTGAATACGCCCGAGCCGCTTCGACAGCGGCAACGCTCTTTTCTCGTTCTTTAGCAGCACCAGAGACTGGCGCACGCACGCGCGCCCCACCTGCCGGTGCTCCGGCGAGCCGAAACTCCGGTGCAGGCTCTTGTCGGCCAACGGCGACCGGGACCGATCCATCAGCCCCATCGCGAACTTCACACGCAGAATCCGCCGCACGGCGTCGTCGATCCGAGACATGGAGATGCGCCCTTCCGCGACGAGTTCCCGCAGGAGGGTGAAGAATTCTACGTACCTGTCGGGCACCATCACCATGTCCATCCCGGCGTTGATCGACTGTTCGATGTCGCTCTTGTAGTCTCCCGGCAACTCGTCGATGGCCGCGTAGTCGGAAATGAGGAAGCCCTCGAAACCCAGTTCCTGTTTCAGAATTTCGGTCAGCAATCTCTTACTGCCCGAGCACTTCACCCCGTTCCAACTGCTGTACGAGGGCATGATGGAACCCACCCCCGCTTTAATCGCGGTGACGTAGCCCTGCATGTGAATCGCTCGCAACTCTTTTTCACTGAGCCGTGTGTCGCCCCGATCCAGCGGCCAGTGTTCCGCGGAGTCGGGACTCTTGCGTATTCCCGTGCCGTAAGCGGTCCCGCCGTCGCCAATGAAATGTTTGGCGCAAGCCAGCACGCTCAGAGGGTCGCCGAGATCGTCGCCCTGAAATCCCCTGACCGCTGCCTCGCCTAACGTGCGGGCCAACTCGGGCGACTCGCCGAAACCTTCATAGGTCCGTCCCCACCTGATGTCGCGCGGGACCGTGACGCACGGGGCAAAGGTCCAGTTGATGCCTGTGGCGCGGACCTCTCTGGCGGTGACGCGGGCCGACTGCTCGATCAATTTGGGATTTCGCGTGCAGCCGAGGCCGATGTTGTGCGGGAACATCACCGCCCCGAGCACGTTGCTGTGCCCGTGGACCGCGTCCACGCCGTACAGCAGGGGGATCGACAGACGGGTCTTCAACGCATGCGACTGGAGACGGTCGTACAACTCTGTCCAGTCGCGGAGGTTATTACCGGCGGCGGGGTCCGAATTACCGCCGCTCAGCAGAGAGCCTAAGAAATACTTCTCGATGTCACGCACGTCCTTGAGGGCGCTCTGCTCGGCTTGGGTCATCTGCCCGAGCTTTTCTTCCAGCGTCATCTTGTCGAGCACCGCCTGCGCTTTGCCGTCGTAAGAGGAGAGCGGCTTGATCGCGTGACCTTTAACCGCCGCCCGCCCTTTCTGACGCTGGGCCTCGACGACCGTGGGGAAGGCCATGCCCGCCAAGCCGGCGACGGCCAGACTGTTGACGAACTCGCGTCGGGTAATTTTTTTAGTCATAGTGTTGGCAAATCAGGACCGCTCCCTTAGTCGCGCTCAACCTTGATAGAGTATTCAGGCGGCGAAACGTAAGTTAAATACCGTTACGAGCTTTCATTGATCGACTCGTTTGGATTTTCGCACGCATGTAACGTGAGGAGCGGGCAATGGCCGTGACAGTTCTGTCGGCTGACTGTGGCGCGGCCAGTGTGATGAGAGTGAGGACAGGAAACCCTCCCTCAGTTCGTGAGGGTTATGTTTGCGGTTGTGTTGTTAAGCTTACGT
>JBOGOY010000041.1:0-11777 GCA_050748185.1 Pyrinomonadaceae bacterium | reverse complement strand
GGGGATGACGGCCTTCAACGGAAAGATTTACCAACTGACTTGGCAGGAGCATAAAGGCTTCGTTTACGACGCGGAGAACTTGAAAAAAACAGGCGAATTTACTTATGTGGGTGAGGGGTGGGGCCTGACGCACGACGGCGAGTCGCTCATTATGAGCGACGGCACGAACCAGTTGCGTTTCCTCGATCCCCTGACCCTTCAAGTGCGGCGCACGCTGAGCGTCTCTTACGACGGCGAACCGCTCGCGCAGCTCAACGAGTTGGAGTTCATCAAGGGCGAGATTTTCGCGAACATCTGGCAGTCGGATCGCGTCGTGCGCCTCGACCCCAAGACGGGCCATGTGCTCGGGTGGATCGATTTGACGGGGCTGCTCCCGACGCGCGACTACCGGCCAGACACCGACGTGCTGAACGGTATTGCTTACGATTCGGCGGGCGACCGGCTGTTCGTCACCGGCAAGTTGTGGCCGAAACTCTTCGAGGTGCGCCTCGTCAAGCGGTAGGATTGATTAGAGATCGCGGTGTCCTTCGAGACGTATTTCAAAACCTCTTCCTACGCGATGGTAGCGAGCGGCACTCTGGCGCTCGCCGTCGTCGGCGGCATCGGGGCGCCGCTGGCGGCGCTCTTTTTCTTCCTGCTGGCGGTCGCGTGGAAGTGCAACGGCAGGCGCTGGCAATTGTCGTCCCGAACCGGACTTTTTATCGTCCTGCTTTCGCTGCCTCTGTTCTACCTCGACTGGAAGTTTCAATTCTTCAACGGCACTAATGCGGCCTCACCCGAGCGAGCTGGCATCAGTTCGCTGACACACTTCATCCTGTTCCTTTCGCTCGTCAAACTCTGGCAGTCGAAGGCGGATCGCGACTGGCTGTTCCTCTACCTGCTATCTTTTTTTGAAATCCTGCTGGCCGCGGGCCTCAGCATCAGACCCGAGTTTTTATTACTACTCGGCCTGTACGTGCTGTGCGCGATCTCGACGGTGGTCACTTTCGAAATCAGGAAGGCGCAGCGGTTATTGGGTAGCGGCGCGCCGCCGCAGCCGGCGGCGGGAGAGAGGCCGCGACAGGTTATTTCTTTCGAGCCGACGTGGCTGCGCCGTGCCACACGCCGTCCGTTGGCGCGGCACGGCACGGGCGAAATCCGTCGGCTGCCCGCCCTCACCGTCGGACTCTTGTTGTTGATCTTCAGTCTGGCGCTCCCGGTATTTTTCGTCGCGCCGCGCTTTCAGGGCAGCGCCCTGACGCGCGCCGGCGGCGGTGGTTTATCGTGGCTGGTCGGCTTTTCCGACGAAGTGACGATTGGCGAGATAGCGAAGCTGGAGCGCAGCGATCAACTCGTCATGCGCGTGCGTGTCGATGACACGCAGGCCGCGTTGCGGAGGGATTTGCGTTGGCGCGGAGTGGCTCTCGATCAGTTTGACGGCAAAACTTGGCGGCGCTCAAACACGCGAGGTGAATTCCAGACGCCCGACAAGCGTGGGCTGGTCCAGTTCGATACTGTGACCTCTCTGGATCGCCTCACGACACAGACTTTCTTTATCGAGCCGGTGGACACGCCCGTGCTCTTCATCGCGCCGCGGGCCGTCGCCGTGCAGGGCGCGCTGCCATATGTCGGGCGCGACCGCGAGGACGGATTGACGACGCGCGATCACTCGCAGGAGCGCATCGCCTACCGCGCTTTTTCAGACACGATCGAACCGCCGGCCGATCAACTGCGCGCCGATCTCGCCCCTTATGCGCGCCCGATGATGCGGTACCTTGAAGTTCCCGACGGCCTCGATCCGCGCATCGCCGACCTCACGCGCGGTCTCATCGTCGGCACGGGGGCGAGCAATCGTTACGACGCGGCCCGCGCCGTCGAGGATTACCTCGGTCAGAGTAGTAATTTCGCTTACTCGCTCGATCTCAAAGCGGGCGGCGACGAGCCCCTGTCGGACTTTCTCTTCCGCGTGCGCTCGGGCAATTGCGAATATTTCGCGACCTCGATGGCCGTGATGCTGCGCACGGCAGGCGTCGCGACGCGCATCGTTAACGGCTTCCAGCGGGGCGCGTATAACGAGGCGGCCAATGCCTTCTCCGTGCGGCAGTCGGACGCGCATTCGTGGGTCGAGGTTTATTTCCCTGAGACGGGCGCGTGGGTCACGTTCGACCCGACGCCGGCCTCGGCGCGTGAAGACGTGGCAACGGCGGGCGGCTTCGGCGGTCAACTACATAAGTATGCCGAAGCGTTCGAGCTGTTTTGGATTCAGTACGTCGTCTCCTATGATAAGCAGGAACAACGCTCGCTGGCGTCCGTTTTCCGCGACAAACTGAGCACCTACCGCCTGACTGCGGGGCAGGCGCTTAGCGAAGTGCGCTCCGGCCTCTCCGACTGGTGGCGGCAGTCTGGCGGCGGCTCGAATACGCTGGGCCATTCTCGTGGTTGGGGGAGCGTAACGAGGTTAGTGCTCCTGCCCCTTCTGGCCTTGTCACTTGTCTTCGCAGCGTTACGTCTCCGCGGCAAACCTTGGCCGAGATTTGCGCGCGGGCAAGCTGCGGGGCAGCAAAAATTTCAGGCGGCGATCGTCTTTTACGAACGCATGACGCAGGCGTTCGCGCGCCGCGGCTTCTCGCGCGGTCCCGATCAAACGCCGCTCGAATTCGCGGCCGCTACCGGCGTCCCCGAGGCGCTGCTTATCACGGACGCTTACAACCGCGTCCGCTACGGAAGCCGCGAACTGTCGCCGGCGGAAGCCGCCCACGTCGAAGAGTGGCTGAAGAAGATAGAAAAGGAAGTAAATCGTGAATCGTAAATCGTGAACCGAAAGAGGTAGTCTTTCATGATTCACGATTTACGATTTACGACTCACGCAATTATGAAAAAAGTCGGATTCATCAGCTTAGGGTGCCCGAAGAACCTTGTGGATAGCGAAGTGATGATGGGCCAGTTGCAGCAGGCTGGCTATCAGATCACCACGGACGAGACGGAGGCGGAGACGCTGGTCGTCAACACCTGCGGCTTCATCGACTCGGCGAAGCGCGAGTCGGTGGACGCGATTCTCGAAGCGGTACGGATGAAGGCGGCGGGGAAGTGCCAGCGTGTGATCGTGGCCGGCTGCCTCGTCGAACGTTACCGCGACGAATTGCGCGCTGAGATTCCGGAAGTTGATGCCTTCATCGGGACCAGTCAGGTGGGCGACATCACGACCGTCTGTGACGAAAAGGTGAACACGCGGAGCCTGCCAGTGCTGCCCCTCGGCAACCAGACCGCGACCTATCTCTACGACGAGTCCACGCCGCGCGTGCTCGCCACGCCGGGCTATAGCGCCTACGTCAAGATCGCCGAAGGGTGCGATCGCCCCTGCGCCTTCTGCTTCATCCCGCAGATGCGCGGCCACTTCCGCAGCCGCCGCTTCGGCTCGATCCTGAACGAAGCGCGCGCGCTCGCCGTGCAGGGCGTCAAGGAACTGATCCTCGTCGCGCAGGACTCTTCGCGCTACGGCGAAGACCTCGGGCAGCCGGACGGGCTGGCGCACTTGTTGCGCGAGTTGGCGCGGCTCGAAGGCGTCGAGTGGGTGCGCGTGATGTACACCTACCCGACCCATATCAGCGATCTCTTCCTTGACGTGATGGCCGAGGAATCGAAGGCGGTCAAGTACCTCGACATGCCTTTGCAGCACGCATCACAAAACGTCTTGAAGCTGATGAAGCGCGGCGGCAACCGCGCGAGCCTCGAACGCTTGATCGAGCGCGTCCGCCGGCGCGTGCCCGGCATCGCCGTGCGGACGACTTTCATCACCGGCTTCCCCGGCGAGACCGACGAGGACTTTGAAGAGTTGATGACCTTCATCCGCAACGTCGAATTCGATCGCGTCGGCGTCTTTACCTACTCGGACGAGGAAGGCACGCCCGCTTACGAGTTGCCGGACAAAGTCGCTCCGAAAGTCGCCGCCAAACGCCGCGCCCGCCTGATGCGAGAGCAGAAGCGAATCTCGCTCAGGCGCAACCGCGCCCGCGTCGGTTCAACCCTGCGCGTGCTCTTCGAAGGCGAGTCGCAGGAGTCGGAGTTGCTCTGGCAGGGGCGCGCCGAGACCCAAGCGCCGGACATAGATGGTTGCATCCTCATCAACGACGCGCCCGAAGGCTTCATCCCGCTGCCCGGCGACTTCGTCAACGTCCACGTTACAGAAGCGCACGAGTACGATCTGATCGGGGAAATAGTAATCAGTAGTCAGTAATCAGTATTCAGCAAAAGCTTTTCACTGATTACTGACTACTGCTCGATTTTATCCAATTTGGTAAGGCGGCAAGGGGCGTGGAATGTGGCTTTATTTCCGCCACTTCCGCATTAGGCCATGTCAGCTTGAAGGGCAGACATCACGAAATTCTTCGACGTGACCCTGACGTTCCATCCCTCAATCGAGAGGAGCAGGGTCAACATGGACAAAGTCGAGTACTGATGACTGACTACTTTATGCGAGTTGTTAAAGAATCGAGCGATGAACTGAATCCTTCGGTCGTCACCGAGGCGTTCATCGCGCACGCACCGCGCCGGCGATCGGCGCGCGATTATCTGGCGTTGGGGATCGCAACGTGCGGCGTCGGATTGCTGCCGATCGCGCCGGGCACGTGGGGCTCGCTGGTCGGCGTCGGTCTGTATTTAGTCACGCACGCCGCGAGCGAGCGGGCCTTCAATTATTTCGCCGCACTGGGCTTCGGTTTGCCACCGCTCGTCGCTTTTCAGACGACGCTCGTCCTCTTGCTGCTCATCGGAATGACGATCGCGGGCGTGTGGGCGGCGTCGCGCTGCGAGTCGCTGCTGGGACGCAAGGATCCGGGCGCGGTCGTGGTTGACGAAGTCATCGGGCAGTTGATCACGTTCGCCTTCGTGCCCTACGCGGTCGGCGCGTGGGCCATCATGGTGGGCTTCCTCGTCTTCCGGCTGTTCGACATCTGGAAGCCTTACCCGATCCGCCGGCTCGAAGCGCTGGAGTCCGGCCTCGGCGTCATGGCCGACGACGTGCTGGCGGGCTTTTACGCCGCCACGACCATGTCTTTGCTCATCTCGATCTATTTGTTGTTCTGACTAACAGGAGGGGACCAATGGCTGAGAAGAAAGAACCGCTGGCCGAGGCGACACCGACCGACGAAGCCTTGCGCGAGCGCGAAGCCGAAGCCACCAGCGACGAGACTTTGAGCGATATCGCAGGTCAACAAAAGGCCGGGGCGGGCAGCCCGACGGCCGATGCATCTGCTGACGCCGCGCCAGCGCCGGACGGTATGCCGGGCGGTGAGCGCGGCGGCAGGCGCGCCGACGGCAGCGACACGGGCGGACCAATGTAGGCTGACGATGGACGATGGGCCTTGAACGATGGATAACTACGTCCCCCTAAGGTTTTCCATCATCCATGGTCCATCGTCTTTTAGTTCTCACACCACGACAACACAGGAGATCGCAAACACACCAATGGGCGACATCAGAATTCTCGTCTCGGATGACGTGAGCGAGAGCGGACTGGAACCCCTGCGAACCGCGGGCTTCACGGTGGACAAAAGAACGGGCCTGAAGCCCGAAGAGTTGCGCGAGTTGCTGCCTGCTTACGACGGACTGATCGTCAGGAGCGAGACGAAAGTGACCGCGCCGCTGTTGGACGCGGCGACTGGCCTCAGGGCTATCGGGCGGGCGGGCGTCGGCGTGGACAACATCGACGTTCCGGCCGCCACGGCGCGCGGCGTCGTCGTGATGAACGCGCCCGATGGCAACACGATGACGACCGCCGAACACGCCGTCGCCTTGCTGCTCGCGCTCGCGCGCCACCTCCCGGCGGGCAACGCCTCGCTGCGCGCTGGCCGCTGGGAGCGAAAGAAATTTGTCGGCGTCGAGTTGCGCGGCAAGACGCTTGGCATCATCGGCCTCGGGCGCATCGGGCGCGTCGTCGCCTGTCGCGCGCAGGGATTCGAGATGAAGGTCTTAGCCTACGATCCATTCGTCACGCCCGAGCAGGCGCGCGACGCGGAGATCGAGTTGGCCTCGCTCGAAGAAGTCTGCCGCCGCGCCGACTTTCTCACCGTCCACACGCCGCTGACGGCTGAGACGCGCGGCATCATCGGGGCGGGAGAGCTGTCGCTGATGAAGCCGGACGCCCGCGTCATCAACTGCGCGCGCGGCGGCCTCGTTGACGAACAGGCTCTTTACGTGGCGATCAAAGAAAACCGGATCGCCGGGGCCGCGTTTGACGTGTTCGAGCAGGAGCCGCCGCCCGCCGACCACCCGCTGCTGCAACTCGAACAGGTCATCGCCACGCCGCACCTCGGGGCTTCGACGAAGGAGGCGCAAGAAGGTGTCGCGGTCACGGTGGCCGAGCAGATGCGCGACTATTTTCTGACGGGCGCGCTGCGCGGGGCCGTCAATGCTCCCGCGCTCGGCGCACACGAGTTGAACGTCTTGCAGCCCTACATCGATCTCGCCTACCGGCTCGGGCGGTTTCAGGCGCAACTGCTCGACGAGGCCGTGCGCGAAGTCCGCATCGAGTACGCGGGCGAGGTCGCGGAATTAGACGCCGCGCCGGTGACGCGCTCGTTCCTCGCGGGATTGCTGCGAGACGTGAGCGCGCGCGTCAACTCAGTCAACGCTTTTCACATCGCGGAAGAGCGCGGGATCAAAGTGACTTCTTCCTATGAGCGCGGCGGCGTGTCGCCGTCCGCCGTCAACACCCGCGCCGTCACCGCGCACGGCCACGAGCAGAGCGTCTCGGGCGCGCTTTTCGGTCCCGGCGGCGACGGCGGTCGCATCACCGAGATCAACGGGTTTCGCATCGAAGCCATCCCCGCGGGCCACATGGTCGTCACACGCAACCGTGACGTGCCCGGCGTCATCGGTCACGTCGGCACGATTTTCGGCCGGCACGGCGTCAACATCAGCCGCTTCCACCTCGGCCGGCTGGACCCCGGCGGCGAAGCGATGGCCGTCAACGAAACCGACGCGCCCGCCGGCGACGCGACGCTCGAAGACCTGCGACGAGCCGCTCAGATCATCTCGGCGCGGAGGATTGAGTTGTAACGGGTCGTAAAAGAAGAGAGCCAGCAAACAGCGCGGCCCCGTCACTCCGGCTTGAGTGACGGGGCCGCCTTCACGATCACTTGCTCGCTCACTCGATCGTGAACTTCAACTGTCGCGAGGAGCTCGATTTGGCGAAGCTATCGATGACGGAGACTTTTAACAGGTAGCGCCCGGCGGGCAGGCCGTTGAGAGAGAGTTCGCCGGCGTAAGGCACTTGGGAGAAGTCTGACTGGTCGGCCACGTTAACGCGGCGCAGTGGCGTCGTGACGACGGGTTGATCGTCGCGGAAGAGTTGAAGTTGCATCGCCACGTCCGGCGGCGACTGCGGGGACGGGCGCGCGGCGTTGTAGATCGAAAACAGGAATCGCAACCATGCGTTACGATCCAGACGGCGATCGGCGCAGATCACGATCTGCTCCGGCGGTTGAGCGGCGCTCGCTTCAGCGCCATCTGCTGCTGCCGCGGGGCTGCGCTCGCCGATAAAAATGCTGCTCAGGGCCAGCGCGCCCTTCGTCAAGTCGGGAATCTCCACCCATTGCAAAACACTGCCCACCTGTCCGGTCTGTAAGTCGCGTGCGGCTACGCGCATCTGGTAGATGCCGGGTATGACCTTTGGCGTCTGGTGTGTGTAGATCAAGTTGAGATCATCAGCCCGCGCCCCCGCAGCGGGTGGCCTGAAAGTCAAAACTTTTTGGAATGAGGAGATCAGCTTGGCTTTGTCGTCGAACAGTGCGCCCGCGAGTTCAAGCCGCTCGGTTGATGCCGAGGCCGAGTTTGAATCTGGGACGGCGCTGCCTCCGCCCGCGTCCGTGGCAACGGCGGGCGGAGCCTGCGGCGGCAGACTGACGTTAACCGTAGATGAGAGCACGACGCCCGCCTCGGCCGTCTTCTCGAAATTGATCGAGAGGGCGAGGGGCAGTGTCGTCACCGGGTATGGGGCACGGAGGGCTTCAAAGATTCGGTTGGCCGGCGGCTTGGTGGCCTGTGAAGGCTTCTTATCGCCTTTTGACTTTTGCTCGGGCGGCGGGAGTGGCGCGTCGAACAGGCCGCGCCTGACCTGCACCCGGAGATCGGTCCGGCCGGCGACGCTGACCTCGATGCGGCGCAGTCGCGCTTTTTTGCGTCCCTCACCCGTCGGCGAAACGGTTTCCGGTTGCCACGCGAGCAGGTAGTAGGCTGAAGACTCCTGCACGACTTTGGTCAGGGCTTGTTCGACACGGTTGGTGTTGACCAGCACCCGCCCGCCCGTATCCAGCGCGAGCGTGTAGAGCGGTGCCTGCTGCGCCGCAAGCTCGCCGGAGAGGCTGCTGGAAACGCGCCCGGTCGGATCAAAGGCGATGTCCATGCTCGCGTCGGGCGCACCAGTAGCCAACCCCTGCGCGTCAATAGTGTAGATGACGACGCCGGCGCGCGCCGCCGCGTCGGTGATGCGGCGCAGGCGATTGAAGGTGTCGCCGATGCTCGAATCGAGGAGGAAACCTTCGGAGAGAAAGAAAAGCACTTTGCGGCCCGGCAGACGGGCCGTCGTGCGGACGAGGTTTTCGAGCGAGGCCAGCGTGGCGGTGCTGACACTGGACGCCTGTTGCAGAATGCCACGGGCGCGGCTCTTCACCATCGACTCGGCGACATCGCGGCTCATGCGCGGATTTTCGCGCAGGATGCGTTCGACGTAGGCAGCCATCACGTCCAAGTCGTTGCGATCGACGGCCTGCGCCTGATGTGCGGACATGCGCGGCTGCTCCGAGTCGAACACGTTGGTCCGGGACGAGCGGAGCTTGTCCACCGCCGCGCGCAGCACCGCTTTCTCGTCCGTCAGTTGCTGTAGAAAACCGAGTTGCCCGGTCGTCGTGTTGACGGCCGCCTCGTCGTTCTGCGACATCTCGTTTTCGACGAAGTGCAGCAGCGTTTCACGCGCGCGCTTGAGGCTGCCGTGCGTGAGGTGCAGATCGTCCACGAAGAAAAAGAAAGCGCGGCCACGATCCAGCGGCTTAATTACGCCGGCCCCCTCGCGGGCGGGGCGGCGCGCGCCGCCGCGGGCGGCTGCCAATTGACCCTCCTCGTCAACGCTGCCGGCCCGGACGCGCTCGAAGAACTGAACTGACTGCGGCTTGCCGTCCACTTTCAGCACGAACTGTTCGGGCTTGAGCCCGTCCACGAAGCGACCCTGCGAGTCGAAGACCATCACGTCCGTTTGGACCAGTTCGGTCTCGACCCGCACCACGTCGTCGGCCGGTTCGGGCGGGCGCTGCGTGGGTTGCTGTTGAGCCGTTGCGGGCTGGCCGCTGGCAATGGCGAGACAAAGAAGGAGCGCAGGAAAGCGACTGCCGCGGAAAAGAGCCGGAGGGATCATAATGTCACCCATAGGAGAAGGGGGGAACGTGCTACGGCGCATCTTAACACGCGCCATCGTGGTGCGGGAACGTTAGAAGAAGGTGAACAGTGACAGGCGCAGAGAGTAAATAGTGACTGGTGACAAATGACAGGAAGCAGACTGTGCTTGCTTGTCACCCGTCACCTGTCATCATCTTCTCCTGTCACCTGTCACTTGTCACTTCCGAGTTAGTCTCTGAACTTTGCAGTCGGGTTGCCCGTATCAAAGCGGGCGCTGAGGAACGTGGGCGGTAATAATGCCGCAAGAACTTTGCCCCCGACACCGATTCTGTCTTCCCGCGGAGGTTAAACCCAAACTTGAGCGAACAGCTTATGAGTCTCTCGGTCGAGCACGTTTTCAAGCGGTACGATGAGTTCGTCGCCGTCGAAGACCTGAGCCTGTCGGTCAGCCGCGGGCGCATCTTCGGGCTGCTCGGTCCGAACGGCGCGGGCAAGACCACGACCATCCGCATGATCGTCGGCATCACCGCCCCGGACGAGGGGCGGATCGAGTTGTTCGGCCGGCCCGTCTCGCCCGAGGTGCGCGATCGCATCGGCTACCTGCCTGAAGAGCGCGGCCTCTACAAGCGCATGAAAGTCAGCGAGCAGTTGCGCTTCTTCGGCGTCCTCAAAGGGCTGGACGGGAAGGAATCAGACCGGCGCGCCGACGCTTGGCTCGAACGCTTGAAACTTTCCGAGTGGAGGCAGAAGAAGACGGAAGAGCTGTCGAAGGGGATGCAGCAGAAAATCCAGTTCGTCGCCACCGTGTTGCACGACCCCGACTTGTTAATCCTCGATGAAGTCTTCTCCGGGCTCGATCCCGTCAACGCCGAGTTGATGATCGAAGCGATGCTCGATCTCAAAAGTCAGGGCAAGACCATCATCTTCTCGACGCACATGATGGAACAGGCGGAAAAACTCTGCGACGACATCTGCCTCATCAACCGTGCGCGCAAGGTGCTCGGCGGCAGCCTGCGCGAGGTCAAGCGCGGCTTCGGCCGCAGCACCGTCGCGCTGCGCGCCGAGTTAGTCAACGGCGCGCTCACGGCCTCGCCGCTCGTCGCCTCCGTCAAGTCTTACACGGACCATGACGAGGTGACGCTGCGCGAGGGCGTGGACGCACAGGAACTGCTGCGCGCGTTAATCGAAGGCGGCGCGCGCGTGACCCGCTTCGAGGAGACCGAGTTGAGCCTGCACGACATCTTCGTGCGCAAAGTCGGGGAGGAGATGCCCGCGTGAAAAAGTTTTTCGCCATCGTCCGCCGGGAATACGTCCAGCACGTCCGCAGTAAAACCTTCGTCGCATCGACGATCCTCGGCCCCCTCTTCATGGTTGGTTTCATGGTCGTGCCGGGTCTGCTGTTTGGATTGAAAACCGGCGGGGCGACGCGCGTCGCCGTCGTGGACCAGACGGGCCGCCTCTACGAGCGCGTCCGCGCCTCTCTGTCGGGCGTTGACGATGAACTTGAAGAGAGCCTGCCGGCGCAACTCAGGAACGACCCGAGCGCGCGGCAGGCTCGCGAGGCGTTACAAGTCGAGTACGCGGTCGAAGAGGCGCGTCTGGATGGCCGTTCAGTCGAAGATTTACACCGCGAGTTGGGCGAGCGCGTCAGGCGCAAAGAGTTGGACGCCTACCTCTTGCTGCCGCCAAACATCCTCGATGGCGAGCGCCCCGAATACCACGGGCGCAACCTCGGCGACCTGATCACGATCGGGCGACTGGAACAACGCCTCAACCAAGCTCTACGCGAACAGCGGATGCGCGACGCGCGAATCGACCCGTCGCAGGTGCGTGCGTTGACGCGCGAAGTCGATCTGGTCCGGTGCAAGGCGGGTGAGCGTTGCGACGCGCAGTCTTCCGGCGAGGGCAACTTCTTCATCGCCATCGGAGTGGCCTCGTTCATCGTGATCGCGATCCTCATGTATGGGCAAGTCATCCTCTCGGCCGTCGTCGAAGAAAAGACGACGCGGCTCGCAGAGGTGCTGTTCTCTTCGGTGCGGCCGTTCACGTTGATGGCCGGGAAACTGATTGGCGTCTCTCTCGTCGCCCTCACGCAGTACGGCGTCTGGGCGCTGCTCTTTTTGGCGGTCGCGCTGTACGGAGCGGCCGCAGCCGCGGCGGGCGGCCTCGATGTGTCGCTCCCCGTGATCGCCCCTTCGGTGCTGGTGTACGCCCTGCTCTTCTTCGCCCTCGGGTTCTTTCTCTACGCGACGATCTTCGCGCTCATCGGCGCGATGGTTACGACCGAGAAGGAGGCCGGGCAGATCACAGTCCCCCTGAGCCTGCTGCTCGCCGCCGCGATCTACCTCGCGTTCCCCGTGATCCGCGGGCCGAACTCGGCTTATGCCTTTTGGATCTCGATGGTCCCTTTC